>SLDF01000179.1 GCA_007125435.1 Saprospiraceae bacterium | reverse complement strand
CTTCAAGCCTAAACAGCGAAGTGGACAAAGTCCACGCAGCGTAAACGTTTGAGAAAGCGCAGCGTATCTCAAACATTAAACAGCGAAGCGTAAACAACTCGCAACCCGTAACCCGCAACACGTTCCTGCGTGAGGGATAGAAGCGATATGAGTGGCTGACGAATGGCAAGCAGGAACATGTATTTGGGGGCGACCGGAGGAAGCCACCAGATACATAGTGACTGCCCATGAGACAGTCAGGAATACAAGCGGATAGCCCGACCCGTAGGGTCACGCCCAAAACAACACAAAACAGACCAACACGTTATTGGCTTTCGGTATGAATGTGCCTGATTAACCTTTGTAGAATATCCACTTCCAAAGCTCTTTGAAGGAGGCTTTCTTGCCGTACATGAGAATGCCTACTCTGTAGATCCTGCCCGAAAGCCATACAAAAAACAGGGCTGTGCCAATGAGGAGGACTGCTGATAGTGCGATCTGCCAAGCCGGAGGGCTAAATGCCATACGCGCCGGCATGACGATAGGCGAAAACAGTGGAAATATCGAGCTCCAAACAGCGAGGCTGGAATTGGGCGACCGGATGGCAACAAACATGATATAAAAGGCCAGAATAACGGGTATGGTAATGGGCAAGGTCAATGACTGACCCTCTCCGATATCATCGCCTATGGCTGATCCTACAGCAGCAAATAACGAGCTGTATATGAAGAATCCACCTATAAAAAACAAAATAAACATCGATATCACCAATGTCCAGTTGATGCGCTGAATCTCGGCTATAAGGGCATATGGGTCCAAGGTGTCCGCATCCATACCCGCAGGCATACTGCCCATGGCCTGGCTCTGCTGAGCTGCCATAGCCTGATCGGGGTCAATACCTATGATCAGGCCTGCTGCAATCACTATGAGCGGAATGAGTATGGCCCATATGGCAAACTGTGTCAGACCCACTGCACCGACACCTATGATCTTGCCAAGCATGAGCTCGAATGGCTTGACTGATGAGACCATGACTTCTACTATTCGGTTGGTCTTCTCTTCCATGACTGATCGCATGACCATGGAGCCATTGAGGAATACCATCAAGTACATGATGACGCCCATGACGCCACCAATACCTGCGGCTACGATACTGGTGAGAGAGGTGAAGGCTTTTTCATCGCCTTTCGCGCCCTCCTTTTTGTTGACGGAGTCAGGGTCAATCGTGACACTCATATCTATCTTGGATAATGTCGCCTCGTCAAGGCCCAATCGGTCTATTTGAAAGTTTCGCAGGCGCTTCTCCAGTTCTGATTTCAACCTTAGTGTCGTCTCTGGGTCGAGCTGATCATCTGAATAGTACTGGACGACATGTCGTGAATGGTCGGGGTTTGTGATTTGCGGTACGACCAGTATGCCGTCGTACTCTTTCTTGTTGTACCGCTCTTTTAGCTCTTCGAGTGTTTCATTAGAGAATGTAAAATATAGGCTCTTGCTATCTGCCAGTGATTTATTGAGCAAGTTAGCCTCATCTTTTATTATGATGTTCTTGACGTCATCGCTTTGATAGGCAAAAATGACGCTCACGACTACGATGAATAGTGCAAAGGCCAGGGGTGTCAAGATGGTGGCTAGTATAAAGGTCTTTTTAGTGACCCTTGTAATGTATTCTCGCTTTATGATTAAAAATAGCTTTTCCATTGGTTTCTGTTTACTTGTTTGTTATGCAAGAGCATGAATATCGACATCATTGGCTTTGCGAATAAATATCTCATTGATGGTTGGAAGCACCTCGTTAAAACCATTGATCGTCAGTCCTGATCTGATCATTCTATCCAGCAGCTGATTAGCCTCCAGAATGTTATCGGACTGAATAGTGATCCGGTTTTCTAACTTCTCTATGATATTGGACGCTTGCAAGAGGTCTTCTTGAAACTCGCCATCAAAATCGATGGTAAAAATATTTTGCTTGAAATCTTCTTTGACTTTATCAATTGGCCCTTCCAAGACTTTTCGGCCCTTATTGATCATGACCATGTGCTTGCATATTTGATCCACTTGTTCCATACGGTGTGTGGAGAATATGACAGAGATACCGCTATTATTAAGTTCGACTATTTCATCTTTGATAAGATTGGTATTAATCGGATCCAGGCCAGAAAACGGTTCATCTAAAATGAGCAACTTAGGGCGGTGGACCACTGTAGAGATGAACTGGATTTTTTGCTGCATCCCTTTGGACAGCTCTTCGATTTTCTTATTGTACCATGAGACTATATCAAAGCGCTCCATCCAGGTATGTATCTCTTCTTTGGCCTTCTTGTCGGGCATGCCTTTGAGTCTCGCCAGATACATCAGCTGCTCTCCGACCTTCATCTTTTTATAGAGGCCACGTTCCTCGGGCATATAGCCAATATCTGACTGATGTCGCTCTCCCAGTGGCTCTCCGTCAAAAAGTATTGACCCACTGTCAGCCCTTGTAATGGAGTTGATGATCCGGATCATTGATGTCTTACCGGCACCATTCGGCCCAAGAAGACCAAATATAGTGCCAGCCGGCATGTCAAAGCTCAAGTCTATGACGGCACGATGGTCGCGATATGACTTGTTGACACTCTTTAATTCTAAAATATGGTCTGCCATGGTATTGTATATTAACCTCGTTTTTGTATTGTATATAGATTGTTATGAGAGACTGCCTGCCTCTATTTCTCAGTATTGTCAGGTAAAAGATGATATGAGATAACTTCGGATGGCTGCATTCAACAATCACGTAAAACAAATGTAGGTTTTTAAGTAGAATTTGAGGTAAGTTTTAGATAAACATCATAAAATAAAGGATGATATGGGTGTATTTTATTTTGTCAATTTGGGCATCACCCTTCTCTTCGTTACGGGTCGCTACGTTACAGGGCTCCCTGAACGGTCGGCCTCTACTCCACTATCGTTGCGCAGAGTCTGGCTCCTACCGTCGCCACCCTTTCACATCGCTGATGCATCATCAGAGAAAACAACATTTTGAAAAACAATACACAAATATGTTTTTTACTTTTGAGTTTTGCATTAGCTCCGAGGGGCTCTAAAATATGGCATGAAGTTATAATGCAAGTGTATCTTCATGTGTTCTAATTGTTCCTTAATAGTGATGAAATCGTCTTTATTGTCTTATTTTGCAGCATGTCTATAAAGCGATTAGCAGGTCATACAGCCATATATGGACTGAGCAGTGTGCTTGGCAGAGTGCTTTATTTTATACTCACACCGCTGTATGTGCGCATATTTGACACTGATGTCTACGGTGTAGTTACAGACTTATTTTCTTTTATTGGACTGGCTCTGATTTTTTTCACTTATCGGTTTGAAACGGCTTATTTTAGATATGCCTCTGATTATACCGACAAGAAGGGCAAGGTCTATGATACGGCCTTGTTGTCTCTGGTCGTATCAGCGGCTTTATTAGCTGTATTGATTTTTAGTCTTCAAAGGCCGATTGCAGAATGGTTCAGATACCCGGAATACACCTATTTAATAGGTATCGCTGCCGGTATTTTATGTCTTGACACCGTGGCGGAGATCCCACTTTCATATCTCAGGCTGACCAATCAATCACTCAAGTTTGCTACCTACAGGCTCATAGGTATTGCTGTCAATATTGGGCTCAATCTGTTCTTTCTATTGCTTTGTCCTTATTTGCTTGACCGTGACATAGCTAGCCCCATTATTAATCTGGTGTACAATCCGGATATAGGTATTGGCTACATATTTATCTCCAACATCATAGCCAGTGCTGTCATCGTCATAATGCTATTGCCGTTGATCATCAAGCGTCGCTTTGACTTTGATTGGCCAACCTGGCGAAATATGATGGTTTATGCACTGCCATTAATTATCGTCGGACTATCATTCTCTATCAATGAATTACTGGACAGGAAAATCATGATCTGGCTGCTACCCGGAAGTATAGAAGAAAACAAGTCAGTCCTCGGTGCATATGGCGCCTGCTACAAGTTGACCATGATACTGGCCTTGTTTACCCAGGCATTTAGGTATGGTGCTGAGCCCTTCTTCTTTGAGCAAAAGAAGACTTGGGGTGCACAAAACCTCTACGCTAGAGTGACCAGGTACTATATCATCATTGCCCTGCTCGGCTGTCTCTTTACGCTCCTCTATCTGGATCAGCTTAAATATATTCTGGAACCGTCATATTGGCTGGCACTCGGTGTCATTCCTATACTATTACTAGCTAATTTGTTCAATGGTATCTATTACAATATATCTATCTGGTATCGTCTCAAGGATAAAACCATCATAGGCGCCGGTATAGCCTCTGTAGGTGCAGTCATTACCATTGTGCTCAATCTGTGGTGGCTTCCCATTATCGGCTTTTGGGGCGCAGCCTGGGCAACATTGATTTGCTATGGTGTCATGACTGTGCTGTGCTATGTCATTGGTAAGAAGTATTATCCGGTTCCATACGACATGAAGGCTTTCTTTTTCTACTTTATCATTGCTGCCGGCGTCTACGGTTTATCTGTATCTGTCCGTCCATTGTCAATAGACAGTGCGCTTCTTGGCTTTTTGATAAACTCTATGTTGTTTCTGGCTTTCATTCTTGTGGTTTACATCAAAGAGAAAGAACAGATACTAGGCCTGTTAAAGCAAATCAAAGCCAAGAAGGCATAATTCGGGTTAAAAATCAATCAATTTAGGATTATCTCTGTTACAACTGTTGATGCAGACAAAATAGATGCTGATTGAATATCATAATAAAAACATGCAGAACACAGTAGAGGTCAATATAGTGGAAGGACAGGTTATAGACACCACGCCTTTATCTCATAGGGTTTTACAGGTCACTATTGATCTGGGCAAAGCGCCATTTGCATATAAGGCCGGGCAATTCACAGCCATTCAGCCGATTGGGGCACATGTTGACCCTAAGCTTTGGAATTACTATTCCATAGCGTCTGCTCCGGATCGAAACAATACCATACAGCTATGCATTTCAACCTCGAATAAGAGTTTGGTCTCTGAATTCGACCCTGTACAAGTTTTTTGCAAAGGCAATACCATTAAGTTAAAACCGGCTATGGGTGTATTCACGCTTCCTGAGTCCTTGAGTAAAAACCTTATTTTCATAACTACAGGTACCGGTATTGCGCCCGTGAGAAGCATGCTCCAAGAACTACAGGCGAATCGTGGTTTTAATAATGCTATTCATCTCGTCTTCGGAGCTAGAAACAAAGAAGAAATATTATACAGGGACGAACTCGAAGCGTTGTCGAAAGCGTTTGAAAACTTTAACTATAGCGTTGTACTATCCAAAGATGAGGACTGGCAAGGATATAAAGGCTATGTTGACACCGCTTATTTGGACCTTTTTACTAAGGCGGATAAAAATGCCGTAGTATATTTGTGCGGCTGGCCGGAAATGGTCAAAAAAGGCATTAGGGATTTTGTAGCTGTTCTAGGCTTTGATGAAGATCAATTGGTCTATGAGCTCTACAGTTAATTATATAATACACAAAAACAAAATTGATTTATGGATACAGTAAAAAAAGCTCCGGTCATGATATATACAGAGCAAACACCTAATCCGGAGTCTCTAAAATACGTCACCAATAGAATGCTTCATAAAGGCACAGCAGACTTTGAAACAGAGGAATTGGCAGAAGAATGGTCCCCTCTCGCCCAAAGCCTCTTTCAGTTGCCCTTCATAAAGCGTGTCTACATATCTAATAACTTCGTCTCCATTACCAAGGAGTTTAACTACGCCTGGGAGGACATTATGCTCAAGATAAAGGAACACATCAAGTCCTGGCTTGAAAATAACACCATTGTCATTAAAGAAGGTTTCGAAGCCATTCAGGAAGAAATGGAAGCCAAAAGGCTTGAAGCAGCCTATTCAGGTGATACTGCAGAGATCGTTCAAAAAATCAGAGAGCTCATAGATACATATGTCAAGCCTGCCGTAGAGATGGACGGTGGTAATATCGAGTTCAAATCTTTTGATAAAGGTGTTGTGACCGTTACACTTCAAGGTGCATGTAGTGGATGTCCAAGTTCTACAGTGACACTCAAGTCCGGCATAGAAGGCATGCTCAAAAGAATGTGCCCTGAAGTGACTGAGGTTGTACAGGAGATGGGCTAAGCATGAGCTATCTCCGCATAGCTGACGATGTGGCCAAGGCGATTGAGCCTGTAGCCAGGTATATTCATGATGCATTTGGCACTATAGGGCTGAGTCATTCCGATGAGAAGAGCCGCCACAGCCTATTCAGCGAAGTTGACATAGGAGCAGAAAAGCAGCTTGTAGAGGTATTGCACAGCATTTTGCCAGAAGCCGACTTTATTACAGAAGAAGGCACCGTGTCTCAGCAGCAGAGTGATTGCTACTGGGTCATTGACCCTCTTGATGGTACGACTAATTTTCTTTACGGCATTCCCAATGTTAGTATAAGCATTGCGCTCAAAGTAGGTGGCAAGGCCGTCATGGGCATCGTTCATCATGTCAATAGGCATGATACATATGTTGCCGTGAAAGGCCACGGCGCCACTAAAAACAATAAAGCCATTCATGTCAGCAGCAGGACGACACTAGAAGAGGCCATGATAGCTACGGGTTTTCCTTATGAAGTTCAGCCTTTTTTACCTACTCAGCTAAGATTGATGGAGCATTTCATATACCATAGCCGTGGCGTCAGAAGACTGGGGTCGGCTGCCATTGATTTGGCGTATGTGGCCGAGGGTGTTTTTGACCTCTATTTCGAAGCCGGCCTCAATGAGTGGGACACCTCAGCTGGCATGCTATTAGTACGAGAGGCAGGTGGTGTCTGCAGCGACCTGGGTGGTGACCAGGATTATGAAGAAGGAAAAAACATCATAGCTGCTACGCCTTTTATGCATAGATATGTCTTAGATTGGCTCAGCAGGCATGGTTAGCTCGATAAGGTCTGACCCGGATCATAGCTGAATTCCGGGTTCTTACCCTGCACACCTGCAAAGTAATTACTGATAAATGCCATATCCGCCTCCTGGTCATCCGTCGTATAGAATGGCTCAGAAAATGATATTACCTTATTACCATAGTCAAATTTGGTAAGTATGATCGGCACTTTCGCCAGCCGCGCCATGTGATAGAATCCGGTCTTTAGCCGATCGACCTTTTTACGCGTACCCTCCGGTGCCACACATATAGAAAACTCATCTTTACTATCCAAGATCTCCACTACGCTATCCACATAGTTTTTACTCGTCTTCCGGTTCACGGGATATCCACCCAGCCACCTGAAGATAAATCCATATGGCGGTAGAAACAACGTATGCTTACCGATGAACTTTACATCACGACGCATAGCCGATCTTGCCAACAATCCAAGCGGAAAGTCCCAGTTTGATGTATGTGGAACGACCGCTATGATGAATTTTCTGACATCCTCCGGCACATGACCTTCCATTCGCCAACCTATCAATCTCAATATGAATGCACTGATTTTACCCATAATTCCTTCTTTCATTTCACGCGGGGTACCTGTAAAGATACAAAGCTTTCTGTAATTTGTAATACCACGGTTTTTCACATACGCATATAATTTTTTGATGTTTTGGGCGTGACCCTCCGGGTCGGGCTATTCACTTGTATTCACAGGTCGGTTGTCGGTTGTCAGTTGTCGGTTGCGGGTTATCGGGTATCAAAAGTTTAACGCTTCGCTGTTTAATATTTGAGATACGCTGCGCTTTCTCAAACGTTTACGCTGCGAGGACTTTGTCCACTTCGCTGTTTAGACTTGAAGATGATTGATAGCTTTCAAGGCTTGTTGGTAAGTCCGGCCGATTAGTTTTGTTACGATTTTTGCTTCTTGCAGCGCAAAAATAGCGCCAAAACATATGGTAATGCATTTTTGAACCCAAGGCTGACGCCCTGCGCTATTATGATGTCGCCACTACGTGGCTGGGATTTAGTTTTAATCTAGTTATTAGTCACACAAATCACCTCGCACAGTTCGGTAACCAATTGACTTTAGACCTTCGACTTTTAGACATTTGACTGTTTTTATCTCTTCTTTTTCCTTGGCTCTTTTACCTTTTGCCTTGGCTCTTTTAAAATGTTCCTTTTATCTTTTTCCTTTTGTCTTTTGTCTTGATTCCTGGTTGCGGGTTACGGTTTGTTTACGCTTCGCTGTTTAGGCAAACGGTCGGCTATCGCCTCCGTTTGCTGTTTACGCTACGAGCACTCCGTGCTCTCCGCTGTTTAGGCTTGAAGTAGGCTGAAGGCT
>SLDF01000193.1 GCA_007125435.1 Saprospiraceae bacterium | reverse complement strand
CTGGAAATAGCCGTCGTATGATCTAAGTCGCAGCTATTTTGAGTGAGATCGAAGAATAAAAAATACGCGCATAGCCATAGCTACGTAAGTATTTTTTTTCGAAGATATCGCTCAAAAGAGCAAGACTTGGAATCGTTAAGATGGCTGTTTTCAGACTCTAAAAAGCGACCCGTAACGAAGTGAAGGGTGATGCCCAAAGCAATAATAATGGTATACACCTTATAAATCAGTAATAAGAATGTATAAAGTTGCAGATGTAATAGTCCCTCTTGCTGCGCCAAAAGCATATACTTACCTCATACCTGAAGGGCTGAGTAGTGAGGTCCAAACAGGGCAACTGGTTGAAATACAGTTTGGTAAGAGAAAATTATATAGTGGCATAGTCCAGAATATCAGGTCTGAAAATAGCATTGATAGACTAAAGCCTATCCTAAGCGTGCTGGATGACACACCGGCTGTTTATGGACATAATATTGACTTCTGGCGATGGATAGCCGACTATTATATTTGCACGCCAGGTGAAGTCATGGTGGCGGCACTTCCTGCGGCATTAAAAATGAGTAGTGAAACGGTAGTCATAAAAACAGATCACTACAAGGAGAATGAATATCCGGATCAAATAAGCGATGATGCCTTTTTAATAGCTGAGGCCCTAAATATCCAACAGTCGATAAAATTATCAGACATCGCTAAGATCATAGATAAATCATCTGTACTACCTCACATCAAAGAGTTATTGGATACTGACTATGCCTATCTGGAGGAAGAGGTCAAGTCTATGTATAAGCCTAAAACTCAAGTTTTTATAAGGTTAGGCACAGATTTTAGAGATGAAACAAATATTGACCAACTCTTTGAAGCTTGTGCAAGGTCAGAGAAACAAACCAGATTACTGTTGTCATATTTTCAATTAAAACCGGTCATGGAGCATATTCCAAGAACGGATGTCGTAAAGCATAGCGAAACAGATACTGCTACAGTAAACGCTTTGGTTAAGAAGGGGATTATAGAATTGTACGATCGCAATATCAGCCGAATATCTGAAGATGATTTATTCCAGCCTGAATTACCGCCATTATCAGATTTTCAACAAAGGGCACTGGGGGAGATCAAACTAGGATTTGCAGCCGATAAGGTGTGTCTATTAAGAGGTATAACAGGGAGTGGAAAAACAAGAATCTACCAGGAGCTTATTAATCCCATTCTAAAATCTGGTGGCCAGGTGCTTTACCTATTGCCGGAGATTAGCTTGACTTCTCAAATGGAATATAGACTAAAGCAACAATATGGTCCATCGCTGTATGTCTATCATTCTAAACTCAACAACCAGAAGAGAGCCGAGATATGGAAGAAAATTTATCACGGGCACAACCTTGTTGTCGGAGCAAGGTCATCATTACTCCTACCCTTCAAAAACCTTAAATTGATCATAGTCGATGAAGAGCACGATCCATCATATAAGCAACAAGATCCTGCACCAAGGTATCATTGTAGAGATGCAGCTATATATCTGGCTCAACACCTAAATGCCAATATTATCCTGGGCTCCGCCACGCCATCCATAGAGTCGATGCACAGTGCACAAAAGGGAAAGTATCAGTACGTGGAAATGTTAGAACGCTACGGTAAGTCTGTATTGCCGGAGATGATTCTCGTAGACATGGTCAAGGCCAAAAAGCAGTTAAAAACCGCTTCATTATTCTCAATGGTACTTCTGGAAGCTATTGAACATACCCTAAATCAGAAAGAAAGAGTCATTCTATTTCAAAATCGTAGAGGCTTCTCTCCAGTGCTTGAATGTGATGTGTGTGCTTATACTTCTATGTGTATTCACTGTGATGTCAGCCTGACCATGCATAAATATGAAAGACAGCTGCGATGCCATTATTGCGGGTATAGAACTGATATACCCACCACATGCCCGGACTGCGGCTCGCCTTCTCTATCTTTGAAAGGATTCGGAACAGAGAAAATTGAAGAAGAAATTAAAGCATTTTTCCCTGAAATAAAGATAGACAGACTAGATACCGACACGACGCGGTCTAAAGGAAAAATGACACAGCTCCTGGACGACTTTGAATATGGGGATATAGAAATACTCGTGGGCACGCAAATGATTACTAAAGGTCTGGACTTTTCAAGAGTAGGACTTGTAGGTGTATTGAATGCAGATCAAAGCTTGCATTATCCGGACTTCAGATCAGCTGAACGTACATTTCAACTGATCACTCAAGTCAGTGGCCGCAGTGGAAGGAGAGAAAAACCTGGTAAAGTCATCATACAAAGCTCACAAATTGGCCACCCGGTCATAAATGAAATCAAAAATCATGATTATCTATCGCACTACCAGAGAGAGATTAAAGAGCGATTAGAGTTTAAATACCCGCCATATATCAAATTGATAAAAGTTATCATTAAACACAAAGATTTGAATTTGACAAATAAGGCTGCCAATATTCTTGCTACAGGACTTAAGGGCCATTTTGGTGACAGAATATTGGGTCCAACTCCAGGGTCTATACCTAGAATCAATAATCAGTACATTTTTAATATTCTAATTAAGTGCGAGAGAAATCTAGAGACAATCAACCAAATAAAACAAACGCTTCAGAAAGGCTATCAATATGTCAGCAAGCAGAAAGGCATGAGTAATATAAGGATTATATTTGATATTGATCCTGTTTAGAAGCATTGATCCCGTCTATCACGTCTTGGATTTGCCAGGCATTATCAACGTCGAATTCACCGGATTTTTCCCTTCTCAGTTCATATAAGTATGCACCGCAACCTAATATTTGACCAAGATCATTAGCCAAACTACGGATATATGTCCCCTTACTGCAGACAATTTTAAATGAAACGAAGGGAGGATCATAACTTTTCAAGGAAAACTGATCCACTCTTACAATTTTGTTTTTAATCTTGACTTCTTCACCGGCGCGGGCATATTCGTATAGTCGTTTTCCATTTTGTTTGATAGCAGAGTATATTGGAGGTGTTTGTTGTATTTCACCTTCAAATTGCTGCATGGCATTGAATATGTCACTATCTGTAATCTGGTCGATTGTGTTTGGAGCCATTTCTTCCGTCTCTCTATCGTAGCTAGGTGTCGTAAAGCCGAGTTTTATGACACCGGTATACACTTTGTCTTCAGCCATGATGCCCTCAATCTTCTTAGTCATTTTACCGGTACACACCAACAATAAACCGGTCGCTAATGGGTCTAATGTACCGGCATGGCCTACTTTTATTTTCTTTAGACCATGGTGCTTTTTAATGACCCACTTGATCTTATTGACAACGTCGAAAGAAGTCCATTCATATGGCTTATCAATCAAAAAGCATGTACCAGATTGCAATCCTTCTAAATCGGGCATCTTGTCATTTGAAGTATTGATCATAAAGACTAATGCATTAAAAAATAAGCCAATGAAAATAGTGATACAGCGACTAAGTAAAAGGAAAAGATCTTGAGGCTAGAGCCCACAACCAATTTTATCATGATTTTACAAGCAAAAATTCCAGTAATAAAAGCAGCTAAGAACCCTATTAATAATGGCATTAATGTCATATCTGGATTAGTAAGTGCCCCATCTAAAATATCTTTACTCATTTTACCAAAGATTAATGGCACGACCATTAAAAAAGAGAATCTTGCAGCCTTCTGGCGATCTACTTTTAACAAAACAGAAGCTGCAATGGTAGAGCCTGAACGCGAAATACCCGGCAAAATCGCAATGGCTTGAGCAATACCAATAATAACAGCATCTTTTAGGCCTACTCCCCTATCAGTTGTCTTGGCCCTGTCAGCTAATACAAGTAAAACAGCAGTCAATAAAAGGCATATGCATACTAAGATTATCCTCCCATCAAAAAATGACTCGATGATATCATCAAAAAATAATCCAACAAAAACAGCGGGAATCATAGATATGATAATATACCAGGAAAACTTTAGTTCTTCATTATTCTTAAACTTAAACAATCCATGAAAAATATTAACGACATCTTTTTTAAATACAACTAATGTACTTAATGCTGTAGCAAAGTGCACCACTACAGTGAATAACAAATTATCTTCAGGCTCAAACCCAAGAAAATATTTCGTCAACTCAATGTGACCACTTGAACTGACAGGTAAAAACTCTGTCAAGCCTTGAATGATTCCAAGTATTAGTGACTTTAAAATGGTTTCCATTTGTCGTCTTTGGGTATTTTGAGTTAGACGCTTATAATCATGCCTTTACTCCGGTCGAGAAAAAATGGCATAGATCTCTATACTTAAGCCAATTAAAATAACAATCGGTGCAAGAGTGATTCTTCTGAAACTATATATCAATGACTCATCCCAGACATTAGGATCAGGCATTCCACCGCCCAGCATAAGTAAACAACCTATAAGGACAACCACAAAACCAATGCCCATAAGCATGTAATTGCGCTTTCCGAATAGCATGGGTTCTTTAGCTAATGATACTTGTTGCTTGGCAGATGATCTTGGCTTAGCTTTAGGCCTCGTTGATTGGGATGAAGTCTTTTTCTTTTTGGACATACCTAATTCTTTATGCTCTTGCAAATGTAACAAAAAGTAAGTGGTTTGTAGGTACAACCTCACTTAATGTTTATGGTGTATATGTACTACCTTGTAATGACAAGTAGTAATTATTATTGTAAATTGATCGAAAATACATAGCAATTATCAGGTAAGACAAATATGAGTCTTAAAAATCAGAGTATAGATGAAAGTAAATGTCAAAATGTCCTACTCCCCTTTTTTTTAAAATTAATAGCGTACTAATAATCACTTTCAAAATAAATCATCAAAGCTCATCTTCAAATACTTCGTCGTGATTAAAAATGTACTGATTATATTGATGAGTAAGCCGGCGACAACCACACCAAACATGGTCATTAATATAATTTCAACATCCAGTATGACCAGTATTTCATTATAATTACTGTAGGCATAATACAACACTGCCCCCAAAAGAATTAATGCAATAATGACGCTTATTAATCCATGTACAATGGCCCTCAAGATGAAAGGCCGTCTTATAAAGCCCCATGAAGCGCCAATAAGCTCCATATTTTTAATCAATTTTCGATTGGCGTACAACGCTAACTTAATTGAATTAAAAATAATGACCAATGATATAAGCCCAATAACTAATGCCAAAATCAAGAGAAAATAACTAACTCTTTCTACATTATGTACAATAGAATTAATAAGTGTCTCTTGATAATATACGTCCGATACCTTATTCGAAAAGTTCTTTATACCAGTCCTTAGCTCCAGAAGTGAAGCTGTATTAAGATACTCTCCTTTGACATTAAATACAATGACATCAAATAACGGATTGGGCATATCCAAAAGAAGAATATCCTCGCCAAAATCTTCCTTAAGTAAATCCAAGGCCTCGTCTTTCGATATATGCTCTACGGATTGGCCTTTAGATTCTTTTGTTTGTTTTATGTAAGTGACGATAGCATCAACATCTCGTTGAGTAGCGTTATCAGTGAGTTCAACAATGATATTAATTCGCTCTTTGAAATAATCTGCTAAGTGATTGGTATGAAAGCTAACAATGAAGAATAGCCCAAGTATAAAAAGCACCAATGACACGCTTACAATGGCACTTACATAATTTGGCTTGGGCTTTAGCTTACGCGCTCGTTTTATCGCTTTAGACATAGATAGTACTAAACAATTAGCTCACGGCAAAGCTAATATAATCCTATCAAATATTATATTTTTTACTAATATTTAATGGTAGCAGATGAAAAAAGCGTTAATCCTATACCTCCTTGAGGGTAAGACCATTTACTTTTTTTGCTCAGGTCTCATTTGAGGAAAGAAGAGTACTTCCTGGATAGATTTTTTGTTGGTCATTAGCATTGCTAACCTATCCATACCTATGCCAAGTCCTGATGTAGGTGGCATACCATACTCTATCGACCTCAAAAAGTCTTCATCCAATACCATGGCTTCTTCATCTCCCTTAGCAGCCAGCTTTAATTGCTCTTCAAATCGCTCTCGTTGATCAATTGGATCATTGAGCTCTGTGTAGGCATTAGCAATTTCTTTTCCATTGACAAACAGTTCAAAACGCTCTACCAGACCTTCTTTAATCCTATGCTTTTTGGCCAAAGGCGTCATCTCTATTGGATAGTCTGTGATGAATGTGGGCTGTATGAGGTGGGCTTCTACTTTTTCACCAAATAATTCATCAATAAGTTTACCTCTCCCCATTGTAGCATCTATACTTACACCTTGAGATTTACAGAATTTACCCAATGCAGCTTCATCCATGTTAGAAATGTCTGTACCTGTGTATTTTTCTATAGATTCATACATAGACATGCGTTCATATGGGCCGGCGAAGTTTATAATCTTGCCATCGTACTCTACTTCGGCAATGCCATCATGAAGTGATCTCGTTATATGTTCCAAAAGATCCTCTACCATCTCCATCATCCAGATGTAGTCCTTATAGGCCACATATATTTCCATTGATGTGAATTCAGGATTATGCGTGCGATCCATACCTTCATTTCTAAACATTTTTCCGATCTCATACACCCCGTCAAAGCCACCTACAATCAAGCGCTTCAGATACAGCTCATTAGCAATCCTAAGATAAAGTGGCATATCTAAAGCATTGTGATGAGTCTTGAAAGGCCTGGCAGCTGCCCCACCGTGTATAGGCTGTAATGCAGGCGTCTCAACCTCTAGCCACCCTTTCTGATCAAAATAAGATCGCATCGTTGAGATCATTCTACTTCGCTTTATGAAAATATCCTTTATACCTTCATTGACCGTAAGGTCAACATAGCGCATCCTGTATCGAGCATCCGGATCCTTAAAAGCATCATACACCGTCTCCTTTCCTGTCTCTTTATCGATTTGAGTCTTCACAATTGGCAATACGCGTAGTGACTTACTCAGCACTGTCAATTCCTTCACATGCACTGTGATCTCACCTAGCCTGGTTCTGAATACAAAACCTTTAATGCCGATATAATCACCGATATCCAATAGTTTTTTGAACACATCATTGTACATCGTCTTATCTTCTTCCGGACATATATCATCTCTTTGCACATAGATCTGTATCCTCCCAGCACTATCTTGCAGCTCACCAAATGAAGCCTTACCCATTATCCTCTTCATCATCAGGCGCCCTGCTAGACTTACTTCCATGTAATCGCCTTCGACCTCCTCACTCCATTTTGACTGGATATCTTCGCTCAGATGTGACACCTCGAATGCCTCCGCCGGAAAAGGCTCTATACCTATCTCCCGCAATTTATTCAATGCTTCTAGTCGCGCTAATTCCTGATCGTTTAATGATGTCATAATCTTTTGATTTTTCAATTTGACCGCAAAAATACACTTAATAACAGCCGCAGCAACCCTATGTTTATCTTTTTTGCTCTACACTGTATAATATATATTGATTTCAGCCCATTTATCTCGAGCTTCATAGTACACCAGTCTGTACTTTTATTTCAAATTTATTATTTGATTTGGGCGTGCCCCCTTACTACCGTGCGGGGTCGGGCTATTCGCTTGTATTCACTACATATCTATGGAGTGTCGCTACAGATGATGTTCGGCTTCTTCCAGTCGCCGACACATCTGTGCTCCACTAACCATAGATATATGGTTCATATCGCTTCTATCCCTCACGTAGTTACGAGTTGCGGGATACGGGTTACGGGTTACGGGTTACGGATTTTTACGCTTCGTTGTTTATTGTTTGAGATTCGCTTTGCTTCATCAAACATTTACGTTCTTTAGTATAGCGGTTGAGGTAGTCAAGTAGGTTTTAATGTATGATCTGGATGATGAACCAGAGGCGGCTCGGTTCCTTCATTATTTGCTTGACATCTAGTCAACCAAATTGCTTCGCACCATTCAGTCACCCTCACGCGGGAGAGAGTTTTTAGCTTCAAGTTTCAAGCTACAAGCTTCTAGCTTTCAAGTTTTGTTGGGAGGTTCGGTCGAGTTGTTTTGTCACGATTTTTGCTTCTTTCAGCACAAAAATAGCGCCAAAACATTTGGTGATAACCCTCTTTAACTCAGGGCTGACGCCCTGCGCTATTAATATGTCGCCACGTCCTGGCTTGAATTAGTTCCCATGTGATAAATTGTCAAACAAATCACCTCGCACCGTTCGGTAACCAATTGACTTTTGACCTTTTGACCTTTTGACCTTTTGACCTTTTGACCTTTTGACCTTTTGACCTTTTGACCTTCTACGTTCTACATTCTACGTTGTACCTTTTACTAAAAGAACCATTGGATCATGATACTTTTATCTTTTTCCTTTTATCTTTTGTCTTGATTCCTGGTTGTCGGTTATCGGTTGTTTACGCTTCGCT
>SLDF01000294.1 GCA_007125435.1 Saprospiraceae bacterium | reverse complement strand
TTCGACCTTCAGACTTTTGACTTTTCGACATTTGACTCTTTTTATCTCTTCTTTTTCCTTGGCTCTTTTTCCTTTTTCCTTGGCTCTTTTAAAATGTTCCTTTTATCTTTTGTCTTCCAAAGCGACCTTGGACTTTTGTTGTCACTCTCTACTGTAGTGCATCAGCGATGCGTAGTGGGTCAAGAGCGCATGCGAGTGAGTCCGAAGGACCGAGCAAACAGCGAGCCCCGGAGCGTAGCGACCTGACGACGTCAGGAGGAGGGTGATGCCCTAAACGACAAAGTGATATATACCCCACAAAACGGGAATACATGTTCCAAATTTGCAGTAAAGAAAAGCCTCTCCTCCAGGAAACTAAGCCTACAATATTGATGGACAAACGCAAAAATTGTGGAGTGAGGCATTTCTTAATGTATGCACGGAGTCTTGTGCTTCCAATCAATATAGGCTACCTTTAATTACGATTATCAAGCTTCAATGTACTCTTATACCAAGAATCTTTCTATATTTGGCGAGTTTCATAATCATTTGACTATTCATTAAAAATATTAGCTATATGTTAGATTCTGTACAAAATCTTATGAGCGCTCTAAGCGGAGAAAATATAAATCAACTGTCAAATATGACAGGACTAGAAAGAGATAAAGTCCAGTCTGCTGTTGGTCAAATACTTCCGGCACTGATGAAGGGTCTGTCAGATAATACCAAAGATCCTAAAGAAGCCGAAGAGTTGGCAAATGCCCTGGATAGAGACCATAATGGCTCAATTCTCAATAATGTCTCTTCCGCATTTATGAATGGTGATAAGCCAGAAGATACGGGGCAGGATACTAATGGGTTGGGCATATTGCAGCATATTTTTCACGGGAAGCAAGCTGATGTCGCTAATCAGATAGGTAACAATCTGAATTTGGACCAGGGGCAGATCATGGCTCTAATGGCTAAGCTGGCACCTGTTGTAATGGGCTTTTTAGGCAAGACAAAAAAGGACAATAATATGAATGGAACTGACCTGGGAAGTTTATTGACTACTGTTACCTCTATGATGGGCCAATCCTCCGGAGGGCAGGGTGGTAATGATATGATGGGCTCTCTCATGCAGATGGGCGGACAGCTTCTTGGAGGCCAAAAGGGTAATAAAAAGTCCGGCGGTGGCCTGAAAGAAATTGGAGGTAGCCTTCTAAAAGGTTTCCTTAATAAAAAGAAATAGCTAATGTTTTTTTAGAGGTCTGTGAAGCTTGCATTGCGCATGTTCTTTTTTTGGTTCGCACGGGTTATGCATCTTAACCAGTTTTGTTTCGATTGGAACCCGAAATACCTAGAGAAGGTTGATTTTGCCAAATGAAAGTACATTTTATTTTGTGTAATATACTGTTAGTTTGGTTCATTATGTCTGTAAGTATGAGCTAAAAAATGGGTTATAGAAATAACTAAAGTAAACTTTGCGTTCTAAGTCTACAATTCTGTTATATATGAGTCTAAGTGATATTCGGACCACAAATAAATTGTTGTTGATTCTTGTCATACCTGTGGTTTTTTACATACTCGTAATACTAAAGCATATATTTATACCCCTGATGTTTGCTATTTTTATTGCACTATTGTTTTCTCCACTGATGCGATGGCTCAAACGAAGAAATATACATCAGATATTCTCCATGCTAATAGTTCTTCTCGTTTTATTCGGTAGTTTGATGCTGACCATCAAGGTAGTACAGGTGTCCGGAAAAGAGATTGCTCTTGGCAAGAAAGAACTTTATGTGAAACTTGATAATAAAGTTGCTGACATTACTGAGCCGGCTATGCGTATTCTAGGCATAGAGTCAACGGTAGATCAAGGCAGGATCAAGCAGATTGTACAAAGTAAAACGGTAGAGGAGTTTATCGTTGACAACTTTGGCAACACCTTCAAATTTCTGCGCAAGACGGTTACCATTGTCTTGATGACAATGTTTTTTCTAATTTTATTATTGGCAGGCTCGTGGAATCTTAAGATGATCACTTATGATACATTCAGTCAAGGTAGAACCAAATATCTGAAGACCTTTGTCGCCATTGAGAAAAGTATCTCACAGTTCTTAAAAGTCAAGTTTTTAGTAAGTTTACTCACAGGCGTGAGTTTTGGATTAGTATGTTATATTATGGGTATTAGTTTTCCTGTCTTTTGGGGGTTGTTCGCTTTTGCGATTAATTTCATTCAGATGATTGGATCGTTTATAGCTGTGCTTTTGGCCTCCATATTTGCCTATATCGAGATAGAATCACCTGGTGCCTTGTTGACAGCTGTGCTACTTCTTGCAGGTGTTCAGATTTTATTTGGCTCTATCATCGAGCCGATCCTCATGGGGCGATCTTTCAGCATTAATATTATTACTGTTCTTATTGTATTGATGTTTTGGGGGTTTCTGTGGGGAATTTCAGGATTGATCCTTGCCATACCGCTCACCGTACTTCTGAAGACTATACTGAGCGAATTGAAGGGTACAGAAAAACTATTGAGGTTAATGTCTTAAGCCTGAATTATGCAATGTAAATGCGTAAAGCTGGTTAAAACAATGTCAACGAGATCATTACCGACAGCCAGCACCAACGACAGTTATTCTGGGTCAACGCTATTGACTTTTTAGTTGGCTATTGACTTTACTCAAATAAATGTAAAAAATATCGTCGCCGTACCAAAGTAAATCAGCAAGCCTGTAATATCTACAAAAGTAGTAATGGCCGGACTAGCCGCTACTGTAGGATCCCCTCCCAGACGCTTTACAAATAGAGGAAGCCCTGAGCCGATCAGTGTAGCAGAAAATACCTGAATGGTCATAGCAATGCCTACAACCATGGCCACATAAAATAAAGTATAATCCTCCGGTGTAGTTGAGTTCCATCCAATGATCACTACATTGACGTATGTCAACAAACCCAGACTTAGCCCCAGGAGCATGCCGACTCTGGATTCTTTGAATACTATTTGGAGCCAGTTTTTCAGTGTGACCTGGCCGAGACTTAGTGCTGTGATGACCACTGTGGCAGCCTGTGATCCGGTATTTCCTCCGGTAGCTGTCATCATAGGCATGAATAAGGTTAGTATCATGACTTGAGCCAGCATGTCTTCAAATCGCTGTACAATGATGCCACTGAATATACTCAGAGCTGCCAGGGATGCCAGCCATATAATGCGCTTACTGTAGTGTCGCTTCACGCTGTCATCCAGATAGTCCGCTTCTTCATCACTGGGTGTCAAACCCATGAATTTCTCGATGTCTTCGGTTGCTTCTGCTCGCATGATCTCGATGGCTTCGTCGTGCGTTACGATACCAACCAGACGGCTCTCATCATTAAGCACGGGTATGGCGACGAGATCGTACTTATCTACTTTCAGCGCTACGCTTTCCTGATCTTCATCCACTGTAGCATAGACATATTCACGTATAAGTATTTCTGATATTTTCGTCTCTGCACTGTGCATGATCAACCTCTTGAGCGTTACGAAGCCCTTCATGACCATGTCCTCATCGACGACATAGATATAGTATACCATCTTTTTAGATGGTGCATCTTGCCTGACTTTTTCTATTGCTTGAGCACACGTCATATTTTCCAGTACAGTAGCGAAGTCTGTGCTCATGATACCACCGGCACTCTCTGGTTCATATGAGCTTAAGTGGATAACGTCTTCTCGTACCTTTTTTGTCAGATAGGGCAGGAGATTGATCTGCTCTTTTTTGGACAATTCCCTGTAAAAGTCAGCTCTGGTGGCGGAGTCCATATTTTCAAACATCTCGGCAAATTGCCGCCTGTTCATGTTTTGAAACAAGAAATATTGTGTCTCAAAACCCAGATCATTGACAATAGCACCTTGCTGATCCGGTCTAAATAGCAGTAACGCCTCTAGCAGCTTATCATCCGTAAGCTCCCAAAGGATTTCAGCTACTTCTACCGTTGGCATCTTTTGCAAGATGGGTATAAAAGGCTTTATGTCCGGAGCCTGTAGAATGTCCTCCTTCAGCGTATTGATCTCATCTATTTCTGACATGATGCATTCTTTTTTCTGAATAAAAAATACTTAATATTCATATATGCTTTCGGTAGTTTAGACTCTCTGTGCCTCTATTGTCTCCTCAAAACTCCCGAAGGTGATTAAAGCGAAGCGTATTTTTCCATGTATTCAGTCACCTGTTTCTATGAATATCGAGCCCAAGCCTATCTCTACTTTGGCTTACAATTATCCTCATCTTCCATGTGTATCGATAGCTTTCACGCTTTGCAAATATAGAGAAAAGAAATTGGCTTACAACGGCTTTTTATAGATGGGATAAATCGTCTGATAACAAATAAAATGTAGCGCTATGGTTATGGATCGTAGTTCAGTTTTTCTTGTTTATTATTTTCTTGGGCATCACCCTCCTCCTATCGTCGTCGGGTCGTTATGTTCCGTGGCTCACTAATCGTTCGGCCTCGATGTCGCTAAGCTCCACCGAGTCTTCCTCGCCCCCTTTATCACATGACACCCGACACATAGAATATTCCTACTGATTTACACTTAAAGTAAAAAAAATGAGTTGTTGGACTATAGGGGCTCGTCACCACTGCACAGCACTGATGCGTAGCAAGTATTATTGAGGGACTGTGGGCAAAACATTCACGTCTTACAATTCTTTAAATTTACACTTATATTGTGCTTTTATTTTGAGCTAGCATCATCTAAGTCTCATTGTCGAGATAGGTTCTTTTTTAAATACATGTCAATTGTTATAGCATTTTAAGAGGTATTTGATGGGTAAAAGCTCGAATACTATAAAGCGAAAACAAAATAAGTCGTATGAAATCAATAGAGGCCATCATTCTAACTGCAGGACTATCTAGCAGGATGCCGGACTGCAATAAACTATTATTGCCATTCAAAGGCAGTACGATTTTAAATACGACACTGTCAGCTTTTTTGGAAGCTGATATTAACCGGATTATCATAGTGACGGGGTTTGAAAGGGCGTTGATTGTCAAGTCCTTACCAGCAGATAGTCGTGTACATCTCGTCCACAATTCCAAGTATAAGTCGGGCATGTTTTCAAGCATTAGAGCTGGAGTTCAGCATCTTAGCAGCGATGCGGCCGGTTTTTTGATTTGTCCTGGTGATATGCCATTACTGGAAGGTGTTCACGTCACTACTTTGATAAGACAACTTGATACTGCTCTTCAAAAGGACTCAAAAGCCATCGTCAAGCCTTTTAATGGCAGTATGCCCGGTCAGCCTACAATTTTTTCAAGTCCTTTCAGGCATAATATAGCTACATCCGAAAATATTCAAAGTGGCTTTCAGGTCATCGCTAATCATGAGTCTCACCTTGTTCAATACCAAACTGATGATCAAGCTTTTTTTAAGGATGTTGATACCTTGGACACCTATCGGTTACTAACAATAGACTAACTGCGAAGAGGAGGTGTCTTTTTGATCTATTGTTGCAATCATTCAATATATAGCGTCACATAGCATTATCAAAATGTGACAATGGTATATCGGGGACACGCTAAACTGGTTTTTTCTACAGCTTTATACATTGTGTCGCCAAGAAGTCGCTTGATTCCCATTTAATAAGTAGGATAAAGTATCCATATCAGGCATAGACAAGATCAAATAAGAGGGTGTTTATAATGAACATTTTGTTTAAAAAATACTTAATTTACATTTTTAAAAATGAATACCTGAAAATATGAAATGGGAAGGACGCAGAAAAAGCAAAAATTTTGAGGATAGGAGAGGTGGTAATACAGGGAAGGTGGTTGCCGGAGGTGGTTTGATTGGTATTATTGCGATTGTATTTCACCTGTTGTCCGGTGGAGATAGTCAGGAAATCATGCAGATGGTGAGCGACCAAATGCTTCAACGCCAGGATGGGACTCAAATAGAGCTGACGGAAGAGGACCGAAGATTAGGTGATTTTGTAGCTACGGTACTTGCAGATACAGAAGATGTATGGCATCAGGCATTTAATGAGCGTGGGATGTCCTTCAGGGAGCCCAAATTGATTTTATTTAGAGATGCTGTTCAGTCGGCTTGTGGTGGTGCTTCAGCTAATTCAGGTCCGTTCTATTGTCCTGCGGATGAGAGTGTATACATGGATTTGTCGTTTTTTGATATTCTGCAGTCTAGGTTTGGCGCTAAAGGTGGAGACTTTGCTATTGCCTATGTCATCGCTCATGAAGTAGGTCATCATGTTCAGCATCAATTGGGCATATTGAAAGAAGTGCACCAGATCAGATCGAGGCTTTCAGAAACAGATGGCAATAGGGTGCACGTAGCGATGGAGCTTCAGGCAGATTTTTATGCGGGCATGTGGGCCCACCATATCGATGACTATTTGTCTTCTCAAGATATCGATCAAGCCCTAAGTGCAGCTGCCGCTGTCGGCAATGATGCCATTCAAAAGCGGACTCAGGGCTATGTCGTCGCAGAGAGTTTTACGCACGGCAGTTCCGCCCAGCGTACCGAATGGTTTACCCGTGGCTATAAAAGTGGAAAGATGGAAGATGGTGATACTTTTGCCGCATTGTTACAGTGAGGTGATGTCTAATTCAACGCATTACAGTATTGGGGAAATGCGTTTTACTATGTGCGCTTATATGTTTGTGGTTAATCTTTCAATCAATTAAGCGCCTTATCAAAGCCTGATATTAATGCCTTTGGTAATACTAATTTGAGCATTTCTTTATTCATTTATTTAGCTCAAATTTAAGTCTACTCTCCAGAAATAATAAGTGAACCGGGATGTGATGGTGGATTGCAGTGACTGGCCGGCAGGTACATATGTAGTCCAGTTGAGCACATCCAAAGGGGTGGTAGGGACGAGGAAGGTGGTGGTGCAGCGGTGAACGATAGTCAGATTGACCTTCCGACTTTCAGTCCTTAGTCCTTCAGTCCGTTGATCCGGAAAAACAAACAAACTTGAGAGTCATAGATTCGGCTCATTTAAAACGCTTTACCTTTGACAATAAAATTTTTGGATTGATTATTGGCTTTCTAATATTTTCTTGACTTGCAATTCCAATTCGGATAGACTATTCTTTATTATCTGCCATACTTCTTCTGCATCTACACCAAAGTAATCATGTGCAACAATATTTCTGAACCCTTGTACATCCCCCCATGGAATGTGCGTGTTTTCATTTTTCAAGTTCGTACTTAACCTCGCTACAGCTTCTCCTATAATTACAAAATTCATCAATACTGCATCAAAAGTTTTCTCGTCTTCAAAAAAGGTATCTGCATCCCAAACTTCTTCTGTGAAGGTTTTTATTTTATTGCAACTGTCAAGAATTGCAAATAAGTTGGCTTTATCTTTTTCAGACATAAATTACTGATTCCAATATTTGGGCCTTATAAAATGGCTTGATGTACTTCTCACGGCACAGGTCAACATCTCTGTTAAACCGCCTTCTCAATAGCTCCTTGATTTTCGACTTCTTTTCATGCAGGTTTTCTGTATTTGGCTGGAATTCTACAACTATATCTATATCACTATCCTCTCCACCTTCATTTCTTGCAAATGAACCAAACAGCCCAATCTTTACAAGTTGGAACTCAGAGCATAAATCTTCCTTTCTCTCTCTTAAAAATGATAATATGTCTTCTCGCTTAATCATATATTCTGTACCAAAGTTACGATATTTATTCCATTTTAGTGGACTCATTTTTAACTTCAAATCTAAACCCATTAAACTTTTAAAATAGAATTGCTTACATTTATATCGCACTTTAAAAAATTATTGCTTTACCTTTACTCAAGTAGGGTGCATTTCAAAATGTCGTTTTTCACTCGTGTACAGCATCAGTGATGCGAAATGGTGGCGTAGCCCCGAAGCTTCGAGGCGAAGCCAGACTCGATAGAGTCCCGAAACCTTGGGACGGAATCAAGGCAACCGTAAGGGCGCCACGAAGTCCATCAACTTGTTGGTGGGAGGACAAGCTGTAGAGACCCGCATCCCGAAAGCTTTGGGAAGAAAAGAGATGCCCAAAGCGACAAAATGAATTGCACCCAACTCAAGTACCAATTTCCTTTGATTAAAGAAAAAGACAAATAATTGTGGTCAATTACATACCATTAACCAGTGAAAAGTGGGACTCCATAGACCAAGTTCTCATCTATCTAGATACAATCAAGTCATTCAGTCCAGCTCTAGTGGATATACATGATGCAATATTGGAGAAATATACAGAGCCTCTACTGAGACCAACGACAACAAATGACTATAGCTACTTCCACAATCTGAGTACATTCATACAGAGAAATAATATTTCAGAGAAATTTGTCCCGCTAAGAATAGAGGTAAACAGTATCCATGAGAAAGAAACTGAAAAGGAAATTGAAACCAAGGATGTAGAAATTCAGATTTACCCTAATCCAACTGATGG
>SLDF01000047.1 GCA_007125435.1 Saprospiraceae bacterium | reverse complement strand
TTCTCTTTAACTTTTTGTTGGCTCTGGAAGGCGTAGCTGCAAATAAATTAAGAGCTTTTTTGACGGCTTTGGGTATTGTGTTTGGCGTAGCCGCAGTCATCGCCATGTTGGCTATAGGTAATGGCGCCAAGCAGTCTATACTTGAACAAATGAAGCTCATCGGTACCAATAATATTGTCATCAAGGCAGGTCGAGAGAATGCTGATGATGAAGAGACAGATGCACAAGAAAATAACCAAAGCACCCAAAACTCTAATAAACTGCCCTGGAGCCCCGGACTTACTGTAGAAGATATCATGAAAATAGCCTCTGTCCTACCCTCGGTAGAGGCCATTAGCCCGGAGCTCATCATCAATACCTCCGCCATCAGCAGTGGGAAACTCAAGAAGGTCAAGCTTGTTGGCATACACAATGACTACTTTGCGCTGAACAATCTCTCTCTCGCCAAAGGCTCATGGTTTCACGAGATCCATCATGAGCAAGGAGAAGCTGTCTGCATCATCGGCAATAATGTGAAAACGCATTTCTTCTCCAGTGGTGACGCTGTAGGCCAATTGATCAAGTGTGGAAATGTATGGATGAGAATAATTGGTGTACTGGACAAGCGAGAAGCGTCTGGTACCAGCCTGAGCAATCTCGGTATCAGAGACCTCAATGATGACATCTATACACCACTACAAACAGCACTCATACGATTTGAAAACAGGGCTGTGGTCAAATCAAAGCACATAGGACGACGACGACGAGGTGGGTCTACAGACATCAACTACCATCAGATAGACCGCGCCGTGATAAAGCTAAGTGATGCCTCAGAACTGCGGTCTGCCGCAGCTTTTGCCGCTAAGAGCCTCAGACGTCGCCATAATGACGTTCTTGACTTTGAAGTGGAAGTGCCTGAACTCCTATTGCAACAACAACAAAAGACGCAGGATACGTTTAACTTAGTTCTTGCCGTCATTGCAGGTATCAGTTTACTTGTCGGTGGTATAGGCATCATGAATATCATGTTGGCCTCTGTATTGGAGCGTATCAAAGAAATAGGTGTAAGGCGGTCTATGGGCGCATTCAAAATTGACATCATTTACCAGTTTTTATTTGAAGCTGTATTTATTTCATTGCTCGGTGGTATTACCGGTATCATCTTAGGTGTCATTGCTGCTCGTTTAATTGCTAATTCAGCAGATATCCCTACAGTCATATCATGGTGGTCGATCCTCTTATCGTTTGGCGTAGCAGCGGGTATTGGCTTGATATTTGGCATTGTCCCTGCTCGGAGAGCTGCCAACGAAGATCCCATTAAGGCGCTTCGTTCTGATTAAACAAAAATCCTTCATCCCAAAATCTAGAATTATGAAATACCTTTTACCTTCGACACTATGTCTTGTTGTCGTCACCATTGTCATGGCATCGGTAATCGCACATGGTCAAAGTCAACAGGTGGATCTCTCTATCAAGTCAGTAGTCCAGCTGGCCCAGTCTCAGGCACCGGATGTATTGATCGCTGAGACCAGACTAAGCAATAGTTACTGGCAATACCAAAGCTTCAAAGCTAATTACAGACCTCTCATCGCTTTAGAAGGTAACCTGCCAGCAATTAACCGATCTATCGAGTCCATTACCATTCCCGATGGATCGGAGACTTTCATCCAGCGGTCCTTCATGAGAAACTCGATGGGCATATCACTGGCTCAGGATGTTGCATTGACCGGTGGGAGTGTCTTTGTGTCCACTAATCTTAATCGACTTGATGTTTTTGAGACAGCCATTTCACCTGCCAGCATTTCATACTTATCTACTCCGGTGACCGTGGGCTTCGTACAGCCTTTCTTTCAGTTTAATCGCCTCAAGTGGGATCAAAAAACCGAACCCCTGAGATATGAAGAGGCCCAGAGTGTCTACAGCGAAGAATTAGAGAGCATCGCCTATGATGCCATATTGTTTTTTTTCGATGTCTACAGAAGTCAGGCCATACTGGATGGTGCCATCACGGATAAAAACAATGCCGATACACTCTACAATATTTCAAAAGGGCGGTTCGAAGTGGGTAGGATAGCAGAGACCGAGCTCCTTCAATTAGAGCTTCAGAGCATGAATGCTGACGATGCTATAGCTGAGGCTACGCTTCAGCTACAGTCCAGCACAGAGGTGTTGAGAAACTTCCTCGGCATTAAGACAAAGGTAGAGTTTAGACCATCTCTACCCGATGATCTACCCAATATCAGCATCGACCCTGTCATGGCACTGGAATACGCCAATAGATATAGAAGTCAGACTTTCGCCTTCAGAAGGCGACTCCTGGAAGCAGAACGAGAGGTCGACCAGGCCGAAAAAAATAATGGCTTCACTGTAGATCTGACCGGATCTATTGGTCTTACTCAGACGGCACCTGACCTTTTCGGTGCTTATAATAATCCATTGTCACAAGAGCAAGTGTCTCTTAGACTTCGCGTACCTATAGCCGACTGGGGTAAGGCGCGATCCAGAAGAGAAACTGCCCGTTCCAATAGGGATCTTATCTTCATGCAGGTCGAACAGGATCAGGTCAGCTTTGAGCAGCAGGTATTATTGAGCGTGCAGCAGTTTGAATTGATCAAGAACAGGGTTACCCTGGCCAGGAAGTCGCTGGAAGTTGCCCAAAAAAAACAAGAATTAACCAGAGGACGCTATCTCATAGGCAAGATCGGTATTACAGACTTTAATCAGTCGCTGATCGACCTGGATCGTTCTAGGCGCAGCTTCATCGAGTCGCAGAGAGACTTTTGGGTAGCTTACTATACCATCAGGGGCCTGACTTTATACGACTGGGATAATGACAGGCCTCTCATCGTCTCTAGTGATGAAGAAGCCTTTTATGAGATCAATTGATAGGAATGGCAAAATTACTTATACCAATCCGGAATCATACTGCATCTGACACACTCGGTTCTGATGAAGACTTGAGATACTTTTCTTATTTTCGCCATTCCACATAGTGGGATAAACAGAAGAAAATTAACAGCTAATGATTCATGGGATAAATAAAGCAATGCATTTTAGGTTTATGAGGAGGAGTCTGCTATTATTTATGATATTCATCAGTCTACAGGCAGGTGCTCAGAATACAAATTTTGAAAACGATACCGTCGCCATTGATGCCATTTACAAACATGTATTGACGGAGTCAGTAGCCTATGATTGGCTAGAGGGCCTGTGCAAGCAGATAGGGCATAGACTCAGCGGATCGGCCAATTACCATGCAGCCGTTGAGTACTTTAGGCAGATCATGGACACCATTGGGCTCGACACGATTTACGTACAGGAGCTGTGGGTGCCTCATTGGGAAAGGGGCGATGCCGAGCAAGTGCGGGTCATATCCAGTTCAGAGGGCGCCTTTGATTATGCGACATTAGCTCTGGGCAATTCACTCGGTACAGGGCCCGATGGCCTCACGGCAGAAGTGATAGAGGTTCATACTCTGGAAGAACTGGAAGAGATGGCTGATGAAGACGTAACCGGGAAGATCATTTTTTTCAATCGCCCCATGGATCAGAGCTTGATCAATATGCTCAATGCTTATGTCAGAGCTGCTGACCAGCGTACCTTAGGCCCGGCCATGGCTGCGGACAAAGGTGCGGCAGGTGCCATTGTCCGATCTTTGGCTTCATCTACTGATCATATTCCTCATACAGGCAGTACCAATTACCGACCTGATGGCCGCAATATTCCTGCGTTATCCATTAGTACAGCAGACGCAGACCATTTGAGTCGACTCCTGCGCAAGGGTGAGGTGACTGTATTCATGCGCAATACCTCTCACTTCCTTTCGGACAAGAAGTCCTTTAATCTCATAGGAGAGATCAGAGGGCAGACACATGCAGATGAGATCATTCTGGTATCCGGACACCTGGACTCATGGGATGTAGGCGATGGTGCCCATGATGATGGCGCCGGGTGTGTCCATGCTATTGACGTGTTACATACTTACAGGAAGATGGGCTATAAGCCCCGACGCACCATTCGGGCTGTACTATACTCCAACGAAGAAAACGGTCTGCGCGGTGGCAATGCCTATGCCGACCAAGCGCTCTCCAGAGGCGAATACCATCTGGCAGCACTAGAGTCCGATCTCGGCGGTTTTACACCTCGACAGTTTAATTTCGAAGCTGAGCGATCTGTTTTCATTCCCCGATTCAGAGCCGTGGGTCAGTGGTCAGACCTTATGGAGCCTTATGGCATCACCTTTGGGCCGGGTGGCTCAGGGGCTGACATTAGTCCCCTGAAGCCTCAGGGCGCTTTATTGATCGGATTTAGGCCTGACACACAGAGATATTTTGACCTTCACCACTCCCCGGCCGATGTCTTTGAGACTGTCAATAAGCGTGAGCTTCACCTCGGCTCAGCCAGTATAGCGGCGCTGATATTTCTAATTGATAAGCATGGACTTCCCGACTAGGGTCAAATCATAAAACATCAAAACCTCACCATGAACAGAGTAAAAATACACGATAAGTACTTCGATATATACATCACCAAGGAAGCAATAGAGGAGCGCATCAAAGTACTTGGTGCCGGCCTATCCGCCCGCTTTAGAGACAAAAAAGTAGTTGCCATAGGCGTGCTCAACGGGGCTTTCATCTTCATGGCGGATCTGATCAGACATTGCAATTTTGACCTCGATGTGCGCTTCATCAAAGCCAAGTCATACGAAGGCATGCACAGCACCGGTAAGGTGGAGATCGATCAGCCGGGACACCTTGACCTTACAGACGAGCATGTTATACTGGTCGAAGACATCATCGATACAGGTCTTACAATGCAATACGTTGTGCAGAAAATTCTCGCCAGCAACCCCAGCAGCCTCACCGTCATCACCCTCCTCCAAAAACCCGCTGCCCTCAAGCACAAAGTCCAGATTGACGAGGTTGGGTTCTCGATCCCTCCGGCATTCGTCGTAGGCTATGGACTGGATTACGACGATCTCGGCAGGAACCTCCCCGGCATCTATCAACTTTCAAGCAACCAAAACCCCGAGCAGTGACCTCACCATAGGCGACAGGTTAAAAATCAATTTTCCAATTATTTACTTTGTGTGGGCGTGTCCCTTCGGGTCGGGCTATCCGCTTGTATTCATGGCTGTCTCATGGGCAGTCACAAGATGTATGTTGGCTTCCTCCGGTCGCCCCCATACATCTGTTCCTGCTTTCCATTCGTCAGCCACTCATATCGCTAACCCGGTTTATGTGTTGGAAAATCGTAATGAGAGTCCGAATGGCAAAAAAATAAGTGATTTCGTGAATGAGCCATAGTCGCTCCTACGGTGATTGAACGAAATCAAGCGAAGCGACTTATTTTGAAGCCATTCGGAGTCGTAATACCCGCCTGCTGCCATCGTCAGGTGGCGGGCAGGGATTTTCCAATGCATAAAACGGGTTCAATCCCTCACGCAGAAAAGATGTTTACGCTTCGCTGTTTAATGTCAAGCATTCGGCTAGCGCCTTTGCGTGACGTTTACGCTATGTGGACTTTGTCCACTCCGCTGTTTAGGCTTGAAGATGACAGGAAGCTTTCAAGTCTTATCTGGATATGGTCTCTTGATATGAATTTTTATTCTATTGAAGCCGTAATATCCGCCTGCTGCCATCGACAGGTGGCGGGCAGGGATTTTCTAATGCGTAATTTGGGTTTAACACCGAAAGAATTAAAAAAAAATTTATATGAAATAATATCAGAATTTTTCATTGAGGTTGGTGTAGGCAGGCAGTATGTTTTCAATCAGGAGTTACGAAGTACTCGTGAAATTTTTTTACAAAGAACCGGTCCTAATCAGCTCGTTGATGCTCTTTATCTTAATGATAGTCATTCTTTTTTATGGCGCTTTTCTGTAGGAATTAAATTTCCAATAGATCATGGGCTCAAAGTTGTAGGGTTGCTTTCGCATCATAGGTTTAAAACCCCAAACCAAAATATTATGTATTTCCCTATTCCCGGTTTAAATTTTAGTTTAACAGTTATACACATTGGGCTTTCATATGACCTGACTAGTCCAAAGTGGAAATCAACAACTGAAGAATAACGCAATGTCATCTCTAAGCACCTATCCAGGTAGATTCTATATAGGCCTGCTACTATCTCTATGGTAAAACTAATCCAACACCAACTCTGAATCTCACAGCTTCAATCGTCTATCCATGTCTCTGGCTACGTCTTTTTGCTTGATGGATTCTCGCTTGTCAAAGGATTTTTTACCCTGAGCTACGGCGATATCGAGCTTGATGAAGCCTCGCTCATTGACGAATAGACGGAAAGGCACTATGGTCATACCCTTGGTATCCATTTGCCTTTTGATCTTTTTGAGCTCGCGTTTGTTGAGCAGCAGTTTTCTGTCTTTTCGCGTATTGTGATTAAAGTGTGTGCCGAGAGCATACTCTTTGATGTACATACTGTGAACCCACAGCTCGTCGCCATTGAAGAAGCAATAGGCGTCATTGAGATTGGCATGGCCGGCTTTGATGGACTTGACCTCTGTACCGGACAATACAATGCCCGCTTCATAGGTGTCTACAAAGTGATAGTTAAACTTGGCCTTTCTGTTTTTTATCTCAATACTCTTCACTGGTCTCTGTCATTTTACATCTTACAAAAGCCCACGGCATTTAGTTCATTATTGATCTTTGATATCCAGACGGAGACTTAGCTCACTTAGCTGGACGTCATCGATACGGCCAGGGGCGTCAATCATGACATCTCTACCCATATTATTCTTAGGGAAGGCAATGAAGTCCCTGATGCTATTCTGACCGTTCAATACTGCGCAAAGCCTATCAAAACCAAACGCTATACCACCATGAGGAGGAGCGCCATACTCAAATGCCCCCATGAGGAAGCCAAACTGCTCTTCGGCTTCTTCAGGTGTAAACCCAAGTAGCTTAAAGTTCTTTGCCTGTAGAGCCCTGTCGTGAATCCTGATGGACCCACCACCTATCTCTACACCGTTGATGACTAAGTCATAGGCATCCGCCCTAAGCGATTTCATGGTCTCGTGGTCACCATCCAACATCCTTGAGATATCTGCTTTCTTAGGCGATGTGAAAGGGTGGTGCATGGCGTAAAACCTCTCTGTGTCTTCATCCCACTCTAATAAAGGGAAATCAACTACCCACAGCGGCTTGAAGTCGTCCGCCTTGCGCAGGCCCAGCCTACTGCCTAGCTCTAATCTCAGCTCACCCAGTTGTTTTCTGGTTTTTTCTGCTTCACCGCTCAGGATAAATAGAATGTCGCCATCCTCAGCATTCATAAGCTCAGCCCACTGTCGTATATCTTCATCGGTGTAAAACTTGCCGACTGTAGATTTAATACTCCCATCGGTATTGAGCTTGGCATATACGAGACCTTTGGCACCGATCTGAGGTCTCTGCACCCACTCGGTCAATGCCTTGAGATCTTTATTGGAATAAGCGTCTGCAATACCTTTCGCACAGATACCGACTACCAGCTCTGCCTGATCAAAGACATTGAAGCCCTTATCTTTGACCAGATCATTTAGCTCGACAAATGTCATATCAAATCTGGTATCCGGCTTATCACTGCCATATTTGCTCATCGCTTCGTCATAATTCATACGGGGGAAGTCCGGAAGGTCAATACCCTTGATTGACTTAAACAAATGTTTTGTCAGCCCTTCGAAGGTAGCCAGGATTTCATCCTGAGTGACAAATGACATTTCGCAGTCTATCTGCGTAAATTCCGGCTGCCGATCTGCCCTGAGGTCTTCATCTCTAAAACACTTAACTATCTGAAAATACCGATCAAAACCTGAGACCATCAATAATTGCTTGAATGTCTGTGGTGACTGAGGCAAGGCGTAAAATTGCCCGGGATTCATCCTGCTGGGCACGACAAAGTCCCTTGCCCCCTCAGGCGTGCTCTTGATCAGCACCGGTGTCTCGACCTCGATAAAAGCATGATCAGAAAGATATTTCCTCGTTTCCAGACCTAGTCTGTGTCGAAATATGATATTAGATTGCACATTCTCTCTTCTGAGATCCAGATACCTGTACTTCATCCTCAGATCTTCGCCGCCATCCGTATCTTCTTCTATGGTGAACGGGGGTGTTTTAGATGCATTGAGCACCTGCAACGACCTGACATCTATCTCTATATCTCCAGTAGCACGGTTGGGGTTTTTATTGTACCGCTCTCTGACCACACCAATAGCTTGCACCACATATTCACGACCCAGTTTTCTGGCTTGCTCACATAGCTCAGCATTGGCCTCCATGTCAAATACAAGCTGAGTGATACCATACCTGTCCCTCAAGTCAATAAAGGTCGTACCGCCTAAATCTCTGCTCGTATCGACCCAGCCGCTTAGTGTCACTTCCCGGCCAATGTGTTCCATTCTCAGCGCTCCGCAATCATGTGATCTATACATGTCTGATCTGTTTGTTTTTGTAAATGAGGCGCAAAAATATAGAAATTAATGGGA
>SLDF01000210.1 GCA_007125435.1 Saprospiraceae bacterium | reverse complement strand
TTTTGAAACCATTTGAAGCCGTAATACCCGCCTGCTGCCATCGTCAGGTGGCGGGCAGGGATTTTCTGAAGCATAATTCTATCTAACTTGTTTTTATAACACTGGCAATCAGTCATTTATGCTTTTGTGCTTTTCAATACGATTCACTTGATTTGTTAAAAAAGTTAGCTCTCTTTTGTCAGTTTTATGAACTCTTAAAATTCGGGTTAAAAAACAACGACCATAAAAAGCCTTGGCTACCTATCCTTAAGCGGATATGTATTATCGGCTCTATCAATGTCTATGAGCCGGTTGCTGGGGTCTATGATAACCTTCTCAATTTTGCTAAGCGGCTGAGGAATATCGAAAATATACTTTGGATAAGTCCAATCCCAGTCCGCCATAAGTTGATATGTCTTGTCCCCCTCTGTCAATGGCTTGTGACCAAACATGAGATTTAGCGGAATGGTGTAGTAAAGAGCACTTCCATCAGACAATTCAACGCCAAGATCAATGGGCATTGGCATTTCAGCATCTCTAGACAAGACGATACGGCTTGTAGTGTCGTCCAGTGCTATGATGGTATCTATGGCATAATCTATGACTTTAATGCTATTAACCCAGTACTCATTGTACCACTTAAGCTTTATACCGCTGACTTTTTCTGCAGTACGTCTGAAGTCGTCAGGATTAGGGTGATGAAACTTGCAGCGGTCATAGAACGACAATAAGGTCTTTTCTAAATTTTCCTGGCCTATGATATAGCTCAACTGATAAAGATATAAAGCGCCTTTAGAATAGGAAGATATACCATAGACTGTATTCAAATCATAATGGTCGGCATGTGTGGTCAGTGGCTCCTGAATACCCGCCTCGACCATATTGTAATAGCCGGCATAAGAACTCGAGAAAAGTTTTTCTTTCGGAGCCAGACCGGGCACTATGCCTCTACGACCCAATTCATCCATCACGATCTCTGTCGCATAAGTTGTAAATCCCTCGTCCATCCAAGGGTGCAGTGACTCATTAATGCCAAGGACACCTTGATACCACGAGTGCATAAGCTCATGTACTGAGACACCTACAAGGCTTGGCAATGATCGATGGCCGGTGATAAGCGTTGACATAGGATACTCCATACCACCATCGCCGCCTTGCACAAAGGCATATTGACGATAAGGATAAGGGCCAAATTTTTGCTGAATAAAATCAAATGCTTCTGACATGATCTCAGGTAGAGAAGACCAGACTTCCGTATTTTCACCTTTACGGTAAAAGAATCGGAGTAAAATGCTGTCCCTGGTCAAGTATGTGTCGTGTGTGTATTCCGGATCTGCACCCCACATAAAGTCGTGAACATTGTCTGCCTTGAAGTGCCAGGTCAACTTTTCTGATGCGTAGGGGCCCACTGGATCATCTGTGTAGCCCTTACCGATGACTTCCGGGTTTTGAAGATAACCGGTACCACCAAGTGTATATGAAGTGTCAATGGTGATGGACACATCAAATTCACCAAAACTTCCATAGAATTCACGTCCGATGTATGGATTGTTGTGCCATCCTAACTCGTCGTACTGACAAAGCCGTGGATACCACTGCGCCATACTGTAGTGTATGCCTTCATCACTCATCCGCCCCATACGTCTTATCTGTAGAGGAACCTGAGCATCGTATAATATGCGTAAGGTAACGGCGTCTCCGGGAAGAACAGGCTGGTCAAGGCCTACTTCTAATATGGTCTCGTGAATGGTAAAGCGAAGTCCTTCTCCATCTTGAAAGATGGCATTTATTTTTTGGTAGCCGATCTCGTCTTCTTTCAATTGGTTGATTCTGGCCCCTACTCTCCTATCGGGATCTCTAATGGTCAGTGAGCGCATGTCCATGCTGCTGCCCGGCTGAAATGCATTCAAAAATAAGTGAAAATAAAGTGTATGTAAGGTATCCGGTGAACCATTGGTATATGTGATGAACTGATCTCCGGTATATTGGTGCCGATCAGTATCAAAGTCGATCTCCATTTTATAGCTGACCTTATTTTGCCAACGCTCACACTGGCTGTGCGCATGGATGGAAAAAAGAAAAAGGAATAATACTACAAGATATTTCATCATTCTATTCATAAACATTTCTTTAAACACGAATTATGTATTAGAAAATCCTTACCCACCACTTATCGAGGGTAGCAGGCGAGCATTGCGGCTTCAAAAAGCTTCACAATAAGGCACTTCGCATAGGCCGGCACATATACAACACTTGCGAAAGGGGTATTGCCTATACAAATCCATTAACGAAAAAGCTTTGCAAAAGTAATCATTCCAGCTATAAAAATCATCTTGTCGAGTGTAATGAAGATTGTAGAGCCAGATTTTGCCGATGCGATCTGAAACCATGCTGGCAATACATGACATAGCCATTGATATGTCATCATACTAAGACCAAACACAGTATACTAGGCAAAGTAAACACTCAAAATATAAAAGCGCTACAATAATTACCGGATTTGATATTGTGGGATTAAACTTAATCATCCATCTCTATCCCTTTGGCAGTCATCAAAAGAAAATCAAGACTTTTACCATAATCCAACTCATGGTACTCAAGTCCAATTTTCCTGAGATTACTGTAATAATGGTTAATGTTATTATAGTAGTTTTTCTCTAGTTTGACAGCGACTGCTTTATGACCAATTTTTCGAATTAAAAACCAATTTTCAAGTAATCTTGCTGTTCGTCCATTACCATCTTGAAAAGGGTGTATTTTCACAAAAACAAGGTGGATCAATGCTGCGTAATAAAAAACCTCAAACGCATCTAGATCTGTTGCTAAAAGCAAATCAATATCAGCAAACAATTTATCTATTTCAGTTTTTACTACATTTGGCTCTGCAGCAACATATTCAATTTTGTCACTGCTGTTAATGACAAACATTGGGTTTGTTCGCAATATTCCTTGTTGACTGACAGGAAGTATATTAGAGGTTATAATGGCGTGCACTTTTTGGATGTTTTGCAGCGTAATTGTATTGTCATCAATAAAATCGTAGGCAGCATATAAATCGTCGGCTCTCCTAGTATAGTCAGGTCTGAACTGAACACCCATGAATTTATGCTTGAAAAAACTGTCAAACTCGATGTCTTCCCCTTCTATTCGTGATGAGTAAACTGATGATACGGATTTATAAAACTGAAAGTAATTTACTGGTATGTCGAATTTTCCAACCTTATCAAGCCTTTCAATTGGCGATTCTTTTAAAGCCGACTTATATCGCAACAACAATTTAGGTGTAAGTATTTTTAAATCCATCTACTCATATTTCCAAAAGGATTAATCCTTCACTTAGATACAGCTAAAGTACATTTCAGCTTTATAAAATTATAATGCTCTAATATTTTTGGCATTATTTACTCCTCGAACAAAAGGCACGTTTTCATATAGATATCGAAAAGGACATTTTTAATACAACAAGAAAAGTAATTCTAAATGGCTTAAAGTGAAAACATTGCGAGACTAGAGGACAAAAAAATCCCATCAAAAATATGCAACTTTTAGGTTCTGCGTCTCAGGTTAGAAAGGCAGCAAGGTCTCGCATACATTGATGGGACGTCAAACTCAGGTTAGGTTCAGCACAAAGATATAGAAGATATTTGTATATATCAAATATTTATATGTATTTTTTTATATTTCATTTGCAATATTTCCTTGTTTAATTGATAAAAGTGTCTCAAGCAAGGTCAACGAAACAACACTTATCCAATCATATCAATCATCTGCATGAACGTCATAATTTTATTTTTTATCCCATATTGCATCAGCGATGTGAAAGGGTGGCGACGTCAGGAGCCAGACTCTGCGCAGCCACAGCGGAGCAGAGGCCGACCGTCCAGGGAGCCCTGTAACGTAGCGACCCGACGACGACAGGAGGAGGGTGATGCCCAAAGCGACAAACCGAAATGCAACCGAATTATCTCAATAAAAAAGATAAGTTTACTATCTTTGTGGAACAGGAAAAAACAGGCATAGCCTTATGTCCTTAGCATTTCAATGACAACAAATGAAGATATGAATCGACAACAGAAAATCATACTACTTAGCATCATCATCGCATTAGCTGCAATTAGTAGGCTGGTTCCGCATCCATTTAATTTTACGCCAATCGGTGCTATAGGTTTATTCGGTGCAGCGTATTTCAAGCCGAAGTGGTTGGCTTTTCTAGTTCCATTTATCGCCTTATGGTTAAGCGATATTATAATTATGAATGGTCCTATGGCTGCGTTTTATGAAGGCTTCCAATGGATGGGTCATATGCCTGTATACCTTGCTTTCTTGCTGATCATAGGGCTTGGATTCATCCTTAGAGGGCGAGTCAATATTAAATCTGTATTGGGTACATCTTTGACAGCTTCTGTCATCTTCTTCCTTGTTACAAATTTTGGAGTATGGCTGGGGTCGACGGTTTATCCGGCAAATATGGCAGGGTTGATAGCTTGCTATGCGGCGGGTATACCTTTCTTTTGGAGTACAGTGGCCGGAGATTTATTTTATTGTGGATTGATGTTTGGTTCATATGCCTGGTTTACTCAATACTATGCGCAAAAGCAAACAGCCTAATAAGCCCTACCCTTCCGGCAAATCAGAAGACCATTATTTTGAGAACGGACTTATGGTTTTCACAGAAGTTTATCATCTTAAAAGAGGATACTGCTGTGGCAGCAAATGTAGACATTGTCCTTATGAGTGGAAAAATGTCAAATCAAATCAAAGCAGGTAAGACATGAAAGCAGCTATTCCATTCATAGGTATCATTATCATCACATTTATCCTCACAGGATTGGCGCCGACAGATGCTGAAAGACCATTCCCAAAGATGCCAGACGAATTGGGCGAATTGCTTTTCAATGACCCCATACTGTCGATTGACTCTACCATATCGTGTGCCAGCTGCCATCGTCCGGAATTTGCGTTTGCTGACACGTCGGCATTGAGCCTGGGTATTCATGATCAGAAAACCCGAAGGAATACCCCAAGTGTCATGAATACATTATCCAGATCGGTACTGATGTGGGATGGCAGAGCGGCATCGCTCGAGGACCAAATGCTACTACCCTTAGAACACCCCGGCGAAATGGGCTTTCACAGAGATAGTCTGGTAGCACGGCTAAGCGATCATACATTTTATGGGCCTGCATTTGAAAAGATGTTTAACAAACCAGTTGACCTACCACTGATTCAAGGTGTGATAGCAGCATTTCAAAGGACTCTAGAGACATCTGATACACCTAACGACCGCTGGCTCATGGACATGGAGGGCGGCCTCAATGATCAACAGATCAGAGGTAGGGCTATATTTTTCAATCAAGGCAATTGTATTGAATGTCATTTTACACCGGATTTCACTGGAGATGAATTTAGGAATATTGGTCTATTCAATGGCAAGGATCTGGATGATGAAGGCAGGTTTGAAACCACCCAGGACTCTAGTGATCTGGGCAAGTTCAAAGTGCCGGGACTGCGCAATGTAGCTGTTACTGCACCATACATGCATAATGGCATCTTCCGCACATTAGATGATGTCATTGACTACTACAACGATCCTGACCACTTTGTACCGGATGCCATAAATAGAGATACCATCATCACAGCGCTGGGACTGAGCCAGAAAGAAAAGGACGATCTCAAAGCCTTTTTAGAAGGTCTTACCGATGACAGATTCATATCTCTGCTCGAGGCGAGACAAAATTAACCTACTGTATATTAAAATCCAATCGACATGTAATATTGCGCGGTGCTTCCAATAGCCCCGGACGCAGACTAAACTCCTTATTGAGGATGTTATTAGCAATCAAATGCACACGTAGCCAGGAGTTGATTCTATAAGAGCCCCGGACATCCACAATGGTAAAGCCGGTATCATTCATGGCTCGATATGCCTTGAGACCTGGCACTACAATATCTTCAAGAATAGCATCGATATTTTCCATAAAACTATTGTACCTGATCGACAATCCGACGCGCCAGATATCTGTACCCGTCTCGACGTCAAACTTAAAGGTGTGGTTGAATCGGTATTTCAGCACATTTCGTCTCGCGGAAGAACTCAAACTGTCTATCTCCGTAAAGGTGCGATATGTCGGATCAATGAATGTATACCCGATCAAGGCCGTTGTCTCTAGCCCCATTATACGTCCGGCTCCATTAAGGTTGACATCAACGCCTTTTATTCTAGTATCTCCTATATTCTGAGATTGAAAACCAAAGTTCAAATTGGGATCAATGGTAGCAACAAACTCCATCATATTATCATACTCTTGCCAAAAGACGGCAGCATCAAAAAAACCAGACCAACCACCAAGGCGCAGACCCTGCTTGAATCCCAGCTCAGCAGTCCACCCTGTCTCCGATACCAGATCGGGATTTGGAATGATAGATACAGGCCCCAATGGTGTATTGATAAAACGCTCTGCTACTGTGGGGAACCTATAGCCTTCACCATAGGATGCACGGAAAAACGTATAATCAGCCGCCTGATAATTCATGCCAAACCTTAGGACAGGCTTACTCTCTGTGATCTCACCACTCGGAATAAAAAAGTCCCCCACTTCTTCCGGACTCCTCATACGATTAAACTCATAGCGCATACCACCGGACACCGTCAGACGGTCTGTCAGTGATTGATCCAACTGTATGTAACCTGCAAAATTCTGCGTGGTATATGTTGTGTCACCATATAGCTCAGCCTGAGAGACTGTATGCTGCGCCACTATCCCACCTGTCGCTATCAAGCCTATATCTGACCACTCTTTGAAATACTGATATTCGCCGTAGTAGAGAGATGATGTATTTGACCTGTTATCTGTATTATTGTTGTCCACATAGTAATATCTACTCAGTATCTTGTGTCGACCACCACTCTTGTCAAAATAAGTCAGGTGCGGATCTATATTATATCTAAACCTATCACTTTGATTGATGACGTCCGGTGATGGCTGATGAGCGCCTTCTTCAGCATTCAGCCAAAAGAAGAAATCAGCATTAGAACCGGGGTTAAAGTTTGTATTTACGCCGACAGTCAGTCGATCATGAATACGGTACAATAAATTGCTAGTAAACCGACCATACCTTTCGTATACTTCCTGATTAAAGCTTCGTGTATCCCTGTAAAACCCGCTCATGACCAGGTCAAATTTACCGAATCGTTGTTTGTGCAGCAAACTGGCACCGGCCTGATATGGAGCAGTAGACCACCATCGTTTGGCAGGATCTTGTGGAGACATAAAGTGCGTATAAAATGTACTGGCCTTTGTCACCGGTGTGTCAGTAGGATAACCGGTGCGGATATTGATGATACCATTGAGTGCCGATGATCCATAGAGCACTGAAGAGGCACCTTTGAGCACTTCTATTTGTGCAATATTTTCCACAGGAAAATCATTCCAATTAGGGAAGCCGGCATCCGCTTGTAGCGCCGGTATATCATCCAAAAGTATCAATACCCGCGTCCCTGCACCATAGGAAAACCCTGAACCACCTCTGATATTTGCCTGTCCACCGACGATATCTACGCCCGGCATTTTTTGCAGGACTTCATCGACACTGACAGTATTGATATTCTCTATCAGTTGAGGCCTGATCACTTCCAGAGATACGATAGACTCCCCTATTCTCCGGTCATATCGACCGGCAGTGACCGTCATAGTATTGAGCACCTGGTCCTCGGGCATTAATTCAAACACCAGATCAATCGTATCTCGATCGAGCTCCACCCGCAGCCTTTCTCGCTCATAGCCTACATAGGTGCAACTCACGACAACCGGCGAAGAGCTAGGCGATACACTCAGCTCAAATCCACCATCACCATCACTGACTGATACCACATCTCCGACAGCTATGATAGCACCGGGAAGGGTCATGTCTTGCTCACTATCCATGACTTTTCCTCGAATGATGACATCCTGCGCCAGCGTATCACTCAGCGGCAAAATAACTATAGCAAAAAAAATCAATAATATCCTACAGTGACTAATCATACAAAGCTATCAAAATTCATTCTCAAAAGATCTGACCGATCGACCTTCACAAAGTCGCCATCCAAAAGTATAGAAATTAATCCGAATTATGCATTGGAAATTCGTAATGAAGGTTAAAATCGACGAAGGAGATTTACGAATGCCATAAAAAATATAAAAGCGATATGAGTAAATGGTGAAAAAAAATAAGTGATTTTGTGATTGAGTCATAGTCACTCCTACGACGATTGAACAAAATCATCAGTTTTAAAGCCATATAAATCTGTAATAGGATTTCTGATGAATATGATGGGTTTGGCTTCCTTGTTCATCAGTCACGTAGCTTTGGGCTATGCTCCTTCTTCACAAGTTGTCTAAATCAAAATTCTCTAAGCTCCAGATGATTTCAGAGGATATTAGATGTAGCCTGGTGATTGAACAAAATCAAGCAAAGCGACTTATTTTGAAGCCATTTACTCACGCTATTTTTTTT
>SLDF01000387.1 GCA_007125435.1 Saprospiraceae bacterium | reverse complement strand
CAGTAGGATTGGCTTTGATGTATGTTTCCTTGTTTAAATCTATCTCTAGTCTGATGGCCATTCCTTTTACGCAAGCGCAGTGAAATTCGATGTAGGTGGCATTGGCTCTAACGTCGTCAATGGAGCCGCTGTGCCCGCGCACTTTTAAATTCTGTGTCCCTGAAGGATCATCACTGGATGGATTGCCCAAGGCAAAGTCTCTATTGAGTGCTATTATTACATTCGGACCAAAACCAGAGGGCTTCATACATATGTTTCCTCTCAGGGTGATATACCTTTCCGGACCCAAAGCATCAAACTTGTGCTCATAGAGCAGCTTCATGGTAGCTCCATTTTTTGTAAAAACCATCTCTGTGACACCAATCAGAACATCGTGGTTGTTGTCACCAATTTGGCGGTGAAAGGCTATCGGCATGCCCATGGGCTCTCTTTGCAGTGCTTCTGATATCAAACGGGTGCCATTCCCTTGAGTGACAATGTTTTTTAGTGTTTCTCCGGCACCTGCTGTATTTAGTGCCTCTGTAATATTATTCATAAATGAGGTGTCAATGTCAACTACTGTTTTTACATCACCGCTTATTAGCTCTCTGTCCGTATTGATTCTCACATTATTTAATGCTACGCGTACTTTTAGATCCCACAAAAAATCTATGCTGACAACGCCTGTCCCATTTATCACACCGGCCGAACTAGTATTGGCTCTTTCTATGTCCGTCACTGCAAAGTAGCCTACTTTGATATTAGTCACGGATGAAACATCTGTCATAGTCGTAGTATTACTAGGGTCACCGGGATCACAACCGGTTTCACAGCGCGTAGGTGTATTTCTAGGTATAGTGGTAATATCACGAGGAGGCGTTCCATCTCCGCCGCCATCTGTAGGATTATTTGTAATAACCAGGCGTCTCACTTCACTCGCGTGATAGATCATGTCTTCCGTAATTCCACTAGGGCTGATTTCGTTGAAGTTTTCCGGATTGCGTAACCATACGACTCGCCACCAAAGGGTACCTTCATCATCAAATGTGTGTTGATAGTTGATCTGTGGAAATACACGCTCATTGAATGTACTGACATCATAGGTACGACCGGGTAGCTGGGGTAGTGGCCGGGATTGCACTTCCTCAAGTCCCACAAAAGAAGGATTTTCAAAGTCGGCAGGCCTGGCACCGGGGTGCGAACTATTGACCTCAATTTTTCTAAGCTGGGATACAATGATCTGATCCGGCTCAAAATTTTGACTTCTGGAAACCTGAAAAACCATTTTCTCACGCACATTCAAATAGGGGTTATCAGCTTGATTGCCTCTGATTCGGATGATCTGGAAATGGGGGAGGACTTGAGATGGCGGTTGCCCTGCTCTAAAGTCAAAGGTTATAGGCTCACCCGGTCGATAATTAGCATCGTTTACGGGTACATTAAGTCGCGGCGTTGGCATACCTGTGAAGTATGATCTGCCATAGTAAGCGGTCTCTACTACCTGTCGATTGCTCTCCCTACGCAAATGACTGTCATAGTAAGTGAAATTATACTCTGCACTCATTCTATAGCCGCCTTCTCTGGGATGGAGAAGAGCAGGTGCTGCATCTGAATTAAAGGGTCTATGGATAAGTGGCAAATGTTGAGCAAATGAATTGTCTGAAACTAACCACGACTCGGGATAAGTAGGATTGCGTCGAGCAAAATTAATTAAAAAACCAAGTGGACCTTGAGGCCTCCACGTATTGCGCGCCTCAAATTGTTCTACCACAATACCCTCACTGCTCCTGGTTCTGAATGTCGTATTGAATGCTCTTAGATTATCACACAAGGGATCAAAACGGACGATATAATGCACATCTCTGAAGGGGACTGTATCCCCTGCTACCGGCCACACTGCACTGACATTCAAATTGGGATGCTCACAAAAAAGTGCGGGATCGATACCGACGGCACAAATCAAAATATTACTGTAGCCATCATTCTCAAATTGCGCACCTTCGAGTTCTGCACTGACTCTGATGGCTATCCAGTCACCTACGTCTAGATTGAGCGTATGGTCTAATGCGTTAAACACATGAACATTTGTATTGAGGAGTGGGGGAGATGTCCTTACGCCTTCTTGCATACTATTGAAGCGATCATTCGGTCTGGTATGATTGTGAAAATCATACATCTCTTCAATATTGATAAACTTCTTGATCTCTACGGTATAGGATATGTCTTGGCCGAATCTATTGTGTTGCCAAACAATTTGTAGGTTTTGAGCATTTTCCCACGATAACCAAACAGAGTTATTGGATCCCTCTGCAGGTGTGATGATTATAGGACGTTCTGTCAATGGAACCTGGAATGTCTGACATGCCGGAGTTTGTGTGACTTCTCTTATCGGCGATGTAGCAGTGGCTGCAGTATATACTCTTGCACATACCTGATAGTTGCCGGGAGGCAATCTCCTTTGCCTGATCATGTAATTTCTGACCTCGGGCGATATGTTATTTGAAGCCTCGAGATCTTCTAAAGTTACACTCTGGTATCCATTTACGATCTGACCGATATTGAGCATGTTTAAGCCGGGGTTTAAAACCAGGCTTCCCATAAGATATACACTCTCACTTGAAAACCTTATGCCATTGTTGCCTTCGATGAGTAGGTTGATATGTACCTCTTGTTGGCTGCCGGTAGGATTATTGATGGTGAGAAAAATTCTATTTTGCACCTCTTCAAAAGTACCGCTTAAAACGATACCACCTACTCTACTGACTTCTACCTCCCAAAACTGAGCTTTGCCTATCGCGGTGAAGCTTAATAATCCGATCAGTATGGGGAGATGACGATGTAAGATGAAGTTTTTCATGATTAATACATTTTACTTTTTACTTTGCTTTTTAAAAAGAAGTACTGTAGTTTAAGGCAACTCGCAGCTGATTGAAGTCACCCAGAAGCTGAGTCTGTCTGTTGATATAGTTGATGTTAAAGAAGAGGTTGTTATTTTTATAGACTTGATAGTTAAAGCCACCGCGTATACTGGTTACGAATCCATCTCTTACTCCACCGGTAAAGTTGAGATTGAATGATGGACCGAAACTAAAGTTAATGCGTTTGCCAAAGCGTTTGCTGATATTGCTCCCGAGTCCGTATCTGGTGACCGTGTTTTGCTCGCCACCACCAAAGGATGAAAACAATACATTCCCGCCAATGCCCCAGCCGGATTCTTGCATGAAGATGTTGTAGGACCCATTCATCGAGGACGATTCAGATTCATTGGTTATATTAAACCCTTGAATTAATACAAATCTATTCAGCGAACCACTGAAGGCAATGTTGTGCCTCTTCTCAGCATCGCCAAAGCTATGACCAACACTTGCTGAATAAGACTCACTTGTATTACTAAGACTGAGTGTGTCTATAAATTCGACTACAGAAAGATTCCCATTACTGTTAAAGTTGTTATAGCTACCACTGAAATTCCACTTTGGGTCCGGGCTGTAGCTGGCAAATCCATTCACAATAGTGCGTCTTTCATTTCCTGCGAATTGGTTTTGTGTATTGGTGGTTTGAATTCCAAATGAAGCATTGATGTTTAGCTTTCCCTTGAGTAAGCTGGTATTAACTTCGGTTAGATAATTACGAAGGTTTGAAGGGAGGAACTGGACACCAAAGGTCGTATACTCAGGATCAATGTGCTGAAACTTTAATCTCAAAGTCGATTGTTTGATCATAAATTCAGTATAAGCATCGTAGGCGAATGTCCATCTTACTGATGTGTTAATTGGCATAAGGCCACTGGCAAACCCAAACCAAAAGCTCTCTCTATCACTTTCTGATAATTCTTCTGCTCTTAAATTGTAATTTACAGCACTACTTGCCAGGTTCCCACCGACTCTTACGTGTTTTCCCAAGGCCATTGACCCCACTAGTCCCACAGCAAAATTAGCGCCCGGATAAAGCCCAATGCTGTCCATGAATAGTTGATCAGGACTGAATGTGTCATCTATGGATCGTAAAAACTGTATTTCAAATCTACTGCGACCTTGCCCGATACCAATACTTCCCCCGAGTGTGCGACGTCTATATTGTTCAATTCGGTTTTCTGATTGTCTTTCGTTGAACCAAGTGAAGTTGAAATCTTGTAATAAGTTACCGTAGAATACCAGGATGTGAAACTTACCCGGTCTCAATTCTATACCACCCCCCAAAACATAACGCCCTGCCATGATGTATGGTGATAGACTATAGGCCCTGTATCCACCGTGAACCGTTATCCATTTGTAAGTCGGGCTGAGACCATAGAGCTGGAGATTCGGCCTGTTGAAGTTGAGTTGCTGATTGGATAAGGTAACTGATATAGGTATATCGACAGTGTTGAAGAGTGATACAGTAAGACCAGCTGACAAAAACAATCCAAAGGGATTGGGATTTTGAAAGTTGGGATTATCATCTAGTAAATATTGTGTACCGGTACTCATATATCCTCTCAGTGTTATTGGCTTTGACTGACCAATGGTCTGTATATCTTGAGCTAAAGGATGAAAGGCTCCCGAAAACAGGAACACTAGTAGAAGTAAAAATCTGATTTTCAGTAGCCTTTTCATCTGTAACTATCAGCATTGATATTTAACTCGCACAATGCAATAGAGGCCTTTATTGGCTCTCTATTGCACGATTTCAGTTTGATTATGACAAGTGTTTAGTTCTTCGATTTGAATGCATTGAATTCTGCCTTGAGCGCATCGAGTTGTGCTTGCTGGGATTCAATGATGGCTTGTTGTTCCTGTATGGCTTTTGTAAGCACTGGAATGAGATCAGAATAATAAACACCAAGCACATCCATCGGTATTACAGTTTTTTCACCAGTTTCTCTGTTCATTTCCGTGTACTCTGTTGCAACCACTTCAGGTACTATTTCTAAAAGTTCTTGTGCGATGAAGCCTAATTTCTTCCCATTTTGACGATTTTCGTCTTTCCATTCATAGTGGACAGGTCGCATTTTAAGTACTTCTTGTAAACCGTAGGCAGTCGTCCCTATATTTTTCTTTTCATTTCTGTCAGAAGTGTTAATCTGTCCATTAACAGCGAATACCGTGTTCCACCTAAAATCGGCCGTTCCTAAATTGTCGGCTCCATTAACACTTGATACCCACGAGCCACCAACTTGAAACCTAAAGCCTGCTGTATAGCTGATCAGACCACCTGTTGAGATATTTGCTTGTGTACCCAAAAATGAAATCCGGCCGTCATGTATGGTAAGTCTATGTGGAGCGCTACCACCACCTATGCCTACATTTCCAACTTGACGAAGTAAATTGTTACCAAATAAATCCCAACGTGATTCAGTGATATCCATAGGCAGCCATTCTCCACCAGTCTGACCTTCAAACCACCTTAACCCCTGCATGTGCGTTGCACCCATTTGATTGAGCTTGGGAGATGTCACGGCTCCATTAGCAATTTTTGCTGTACTTACAGCATTGTTGCTGATTTTTGCTGTAGTGATGGCATTATTAGCGACTGTTGGATTCGGATAATTGCCTGTAAGGTCTCCGCCTGCATTAGCTCCATCAAATGACTGAGGTAAATCCGCATAAATCCACCCACTAGAGAGTGATACCATGATCTGATCTGTATCAGGTGCATCAGCTAGTTTTGATAGTGTCACGGCTTCGTTGGCTATCTTTGAGGTAGTGACTGCATTATTAGCGATTTTACCTGAGGTTACAGCATTATTACTGATTTTTGAGCTTGTTATAGCATTATTGGCTACAGAAGGGTTGGGGTAGCTTCCTGTCAGGTCACCGCCGGCTGGTCCAGTGGGTTCGCCTCCAGTCGGTAAGGTTGTAGGTATCCACTCTGTACCACTATAGATCAAAATCTCCCCTTGGACAGGTGCATTGCTAGATACTGCTCTTCCGTGGAGCTGATTAGCATTCCAAAGCGGGCTTGTAGTATTAGCGTTTAGAGTAGTCCCATCTATACTTATACCTGCACCTGCTGTATATTCACCTGGAGGGCCTTGTTCGCCCGGTTCGCCCTGTATACCTTGCTCACCTTGCTCTCCCTGTTCACCTTGTTCGCCTCTGAGGTTTTGGGATACAAAGCTTTGACCATCGGTTAGATTGATGATGAGGTTAAAGTCTTGCCCGTCTTGGATATTGTCTATGCCGACACCATCCTGACCGTCAGCACCCTGTGCTCCGGGAGTGCCCGGAAGCCCTGGCTCTCCCTGTATACCTTGTTCGCCTTGCTCACCCTGTTCACCTTGTTCTCCTCTAAGGTTTTGGGATACAAAGCTTTGACCATCGGTTAGATTGATGATGAGGTTAAAATCTTGTCCGTCTTGGATATTGTCTATGCCGACACCATCCTGACCATCAGCACCCGGTGCTCCGGGAGTGCCCGGAAGCCCTGGCTCTCCCTGTATACCTTGCTCGCCCTGTTCCCCCGGCTCTCCCTGTTCACCTTGTTCGCCTTGCTCTCCTCTGAGGTTTTGGGATACAAAGCTTTGGCCATCGGTTAGATTGATGATGAGGTTAAAATCCTGCCCATCCTGAATGTTGTCTATACCTACACCGTCTTGCCCATCCATTCCCGGTGTGCCTTGTTCACCCGACTCTCCCTGCTCTCCTTGCTCGCCTTGAGGTCCTCTCAGGCTTTGAGAGACAAAGGAGTCTCCATTGGTTAGAGTGATGACGATATTATCGTCCTGACCGTCGGCTATTGAGGCTATGCCGTTACCGTCCTGCCCGGGTAGACCTTGCTCACCTTGCGGGCCTTGTATATTGCCGGCATTGACCCAGTTGTCACCATCCCAAATCCAAATATCACCATCTATTAACCACGCATCACCAGTATCTCCCTCCGACGGTAGGTCATTAGGCGTGTCAAGAGAGCCCTGTATACTCACCCCACTGCCGTCTCTACCGGGTGCTCCTCTTTCGCCTCGCTCACCTCTGGGTAAGACCATGTTTATGACTTGATTAGGCGCTTCACCTGTAATGGTGACACCTGCCTCTTCCCCGCTGACTACGTCACCTACACTCAGTGTATTTGGTGGTCCGGGAGTGCCACTACGCTCTGCATATTGGGCATATGGGACACTCAAGATTGGCGTGACCCCAAGAACCTCATCTAATGCTCGTGTGCCAAACCAGGTCTGTAGATATTTTGGTCCACTTCCCCAGTCTATCTGATCTAATGCTCCGGCATTGATATTACCTGCTCCTACAATCAGGCTGAATACACCTCCGGCATCCGTCAATGCACTATGTTCTTCATCGTATATAGCTAGTCCTTGCTCGCTGCCATCAAGAATGACAAACCGGACCATAACTTGTTCATTAGCTAGTGGTTCACCATCTGCGTCTCTGGCGACAGCCTGATATCTGAATCCGGATTGTGCCTGAGCCATGATATCACTAGTGATTATCAATGCCAGTAAAATGGGGAGTAAAAGGTGAATTAAGTTTTTCATTTTATATTATGGTTTTGGTTTTAAAATTTGACTTTGTTTAGTTGGTTAGTTTGTTTGAATGCCTTGATTATCATTGCTTTATGAATCTGCTGATGATCTGATTATTGTCTTCGGCAGATACGATTTGGATGATGTACATCCCAGGTGGGATATGGCCGACAGATAGGCGCTGCACATCGGAGAGGCCACCATGCAGTCGCTCTGAGGCTACCACTCTGCCCTTCATATCTGTGATAGTATATGTCCACATGATAGGGCCATCAGTCAGTCCATCGACTTGCACATAGAGATCTTGAGATGTCGGATTTGGAAATAGTTTGACAGAGAGAGGTGTTATCTCTCTGATACTGGTCGAGGTCCGTGTAGCTCTCTGGTGAAGCCCCTCTGTGAGCAGACCAGTGCTGGTTTCATAGGTCTCCACCGCTACTTCACCCATAGAAAACGACAATTGAAAGGCATTGGAGTAGTGCGTGTCCCCACCAAATGATATGAGCTGTAGTTGCCCCATCAGCGGCCCTAGCCCTATTATGATCAAACCGAAAGTAAGTACGAGTTTCATAAGAATGTATTGAATGATGATTTTGATTGTTGTTCTCCTTACAAATCTATGTCGAATAAGCCTCAGCCGATAGTCGGATTTATTATCCTGCTATTCTCAGTAAGTCTAAGGCACACTCATTAATTATCCGGTGGCAGAGTAATCAGTGTAGAATTCGTATATGTATTCACTTCTCCTGTCTTTTTGTTATTTGACAGTGGCTCTGTACTTGAGATAGGAAGTCATATTTGATGGAGTAATGGTAGTTTGGGCGTGCCCCCTTACTGTCGTGCGGGGTCGGGCTATCCGCTTGTATTCACTACATATCTATGGAGTGTCGCTACAGATGATGTTCGGCTTCTTCCAGTCGCCGACACATCTGTGCTCCACTAACCATAGATATATAGCTCATATCGCTGCTATCCCTCACGCAATAAATCAGTTGTCGGTTGTCTGTTGTCAGTTGTCGGTTGCGTGTTACGGGTTATCCGGTATCAAAAGTTTAACGCTTCGCTGTTTAATGTTTGAGATACGCTGCGCTTTCTCAAACGTTTACGCTGCGATAGCGTCGCTATCTCCGCTGTTTAGTCTTGAAGGAGGTCGCAAGCTTTCAAGTCTTATTCGGATAAAAGCTCCTTATTAACAAGATGCCGAAAGCTCTCCAATAGATGCTCTGCTATAAACGCGAGCGTAGCGAGTTAAACGTGAGCACAGCGAACTAAACGCGAACGATAGTGAGCTAAACATGAGCGCAGCGAATTAAAACGTGAGCACAGGGTAACTAATACATTCTACGTTCTACCTTTTACCAAAAAAAACATTGGCTCTCATCGACTTTCGACTTTCTGACCTTTAGTCCTTTGACCTTTGCTTATTGCCTATTTCTTTATTATTGGGATAGTTATATTTTTGGTGTTCGAGTGTTTGTATTTCCTTTTTCAATCGCCTTGTGATCAGGATTTACAAGATTAGGGTAGGCATGGAATCGATTGTGCACAGATCGTGCTGTTTGATCTTGGTTATCGGGATAGTTGCTTTGTAATATTTGAGGTGATTAATAGCAATGTTCTTTATGATTTGAAAACATCCAGCATTCTTCAAGCCTAAACAGCGCAGAGCATGGAGTGCTCGTAGCATAAACAGCAAATGGAGGCGGTAGCCGAACGTTTGCTTAAACAGCCGGAGTGAAGCGTATGCCGAACGCAGGTATAACCAAAATACATCTAACTAGCAGCTTGAAGCTTGAAGCAAAAAAACTCTCTCCCGCGTGAGGGATAGAAGTGATATGAGTGGCTGACGAATGGTAAGCAGGAACATGGAGATAGGGGCGACCGGAGGAAGCCACAGAGCAGCTAGTGACTGCCCATGAGACAGCCAGGAATACAAACGGATAGCCCGACCCCGCACGATAGTAAGGGGGCACGCTCAAATCCAACTACAACCTTCCAATAAGGTATAAAATATGGTCGTCCTACTACCTGCTGATCATCACTTTGGACATGCCTAGTGACTGACCATTGCTGAGGCTGATTATGTATGTGCCGGGTGCCAGATGACTGACATCCAGGCGCATTTGTGGGTCGCCGGACTGTATCTTCTCGGACATGATCAGCTTGCCTTCCATGTCGTACAGGCTGATCAGGGCATTGGATGCTATGGGGTCGTCCCACTGAATGAATACCTCGTCGACTGCTGGATTGGGGTAGACGCTGAGCGATTTGAACGCCAGGTTCCTTTCGTTGGTAGATGTGGTTTCCAGTATGCTGAGGATGGCGGCTAGTGCATTGGCTTTACCGTGTCCCCAGCGCAGATGTCCCTCTTCAGGTAATTCACCGGTATGCTGGTCTAGGCGAGCTGTCTCTTTCAAGATATCCATGATGTCGTGATGGCTCAGCTGCGGGTCGACTTCGAGAAGGAGTGCAACTATGCCGGCAACCATAGGACCGGACATGGATGTACCTGAAAATGTTCTAAACCCATACGTCTTACCCTCAAAATCTGTCGTCACTGCAAATGAGGTGTTCGACTCGTCAAAGGAATTAACGGCGGATGTGATGTTGTGGCCTGTGGAAGTGATGAATGGCTTGACGCGACCATCTACTGTAGGCCCTGAGCTGGAAAACGGCGAGAGTACTCCACCAAACTCATTGCCATTGGGCAGGACGGTGGTGCGCACATATGAGCCAACGGTAATGACATTTCTGCCGACTCCGGCAGGCTCTCCGACACCGTAGAGTATATCTCCTGCTACTGCACCCGGATAATCGTCTGTGAAGGGTTGCCCCCAATTGGTAAATCTTCGGTTGTGGCGCATGCAATTCCACATGTGTACGTGACTGTCCTCGGAGCTGACTTTGAGAACGACTTTGTGAGGGGTTTGATTTCTGATTTCAAATCGGAAGCTGGGCTTGTCATTGAGGAAGTGCCCATAGTCTGACTCTAAGATGTATCTAAATTCTTGTCCGCCAATCATCTCTGTGGTATCCAAGGAGGGCTCGTCTGATGTGAGATGAAATGGCGTCGCATGTACGATTTCATTATTGCTGTCAACCAATAGGATAGATGCGCCAAATGAGCTATTCTCTGAGCCCCACATTGATACGGTCTGGCCAAAAATGTCTGCAACTGTGCCAAAAGTCACGACGGTATACATGGTATCACCGGGAGCTGATAAAAAATTCATATCGAGGTGGAATGCATCTGTACCATTATTACCTGCTGAGCCTACAAATATACGACCGGGGCCACTGAGCATGTCTATGCCGTAGTTTTTAAGCGATGAGCCATCATGTGGTCCGAGATGGCTACCAAAGCTCATATTAACGACAAATGGCTTGCCAACTGAAGCGGCATAATCTGCCACATACTGAAATGCATCTACTAAGGATGGCCCATCCCTGCGGAGCGATATCATGATCAATTCTGCATTGGGTGCCGCTCCTCTGTGCACAGTCCCCCCGCCATTACCACCAGCTATGCCGGCCACATGCGTACCATGCGATGATGGCCCGAAAACATAGAGAGTGTCTGCTTCACCGGCCAGAAGCTGATCCATGCCAACATACTCTGTACCAAATGAATAACCGTCAGGCGCCGGACCGCTCAGCTTGTTTTGATCCCAGGCACGGCTGATCCTTAACTCTGTCAAAGATGAGTCGTAAAAAACAGGATGTGTATAATCAAATCCCCAGTCAATAACAGCAATGATGACGCTATCGCCCTTAAATGCTCTAGGAAGTCCCAGACCATTGTTGACACTATCTGTCCGTGAGTCAATAGTGGCGAGTTGCAAGTCCGGCTCCACGGGCTCATTCACTTCTATGTATAATAACCCTGGGGTATCGCGAAATTCCTCAAATCTAGATACCGGTACACGAAAGGTCCAAAGGTCTCTTAAGCGAGTATCATTTTTCAGTCCCAGTCGACTGATACTGCTTTCGTCAAATAGCTCTTCATCGACTATGGCCAATACACCAATACTCCAGTCTCCGGTTTCTGACTTGATCAGGTCATAATGCTCTTGTAGCTCGCTGCCATAGGTGATCTGAGTGCTGCGATCCTGAGATAACTCTCGAACCAGTTTTTTAGCGCCGAGATTCATGGCTGCCTGAGAAAATACCTCTGTCGAAAAAAGAAGAAATGAACTAGAAAGTATGAAAAGAGCCGAAGTAAAACGTGAGAAGGTCATATATGCTTTTTTTTCGTTAATATTTATCTTAATAATGGTGAGCGCCTTGTGATTTTTTTGCAGTAATACTGAGCGGTTTGTAAATTGTCAGATTTAAACCAGCCTTGGACTGATTAGACGCAGTACCACAGCACCTATCACATTGTGTCCTTACAAAAATAGTAAGAAAACCGATAATTCCGGACAGACTTGGAGGAAAATGATGGAAAAATGAAGGTTTATGGGGGGCAGATTTATCGCAATATGATATAAAGTAGGGGTAACTATAACACAAATTGAATGCGAACTATAGGTTTAACCAATGAACTCTACCGGCACTATACCCATGTTCAGATCAGACACAATATATTGGTAGAAAGAAAGGTATGAAAATCATACATAGTCGCCTATCTACCATATGTTTTTAGAGATAACCTAAGAACAAAACGGTAGATAGGCAAGCGCTGTAAAAATCTATTTCAATCTATAGAGACTGGCTGATCAAGAACATGGCTGCAAAGGCAATGATGGCATACAACTCAGGAAAAACAGCCAAAACGATGGTCTTACCAAATACGTCGTGTCCGCCGGCAATGGCGTTGACCCCTCCTGCACATATTTTACCTTGTTGCATGGCACTAAGCAGCGATACGCCTCCAAGCATAATCCCTGCACCAAGAATAGCACCTGCCTGAAACATAGTAATGTCAGCGCTTATGGCACCTGAAATGTTGATGAAGAAAAAACCGGCAAACCCATACAGACCTTGCGTGCCGGGTAGGGCACTCAATATCATATAGTTACCAAAAGCATCGTCTCGGCGCTTGAGCGCACCGACTGCTGCTTGTCCTCCTAGTGAGACTCCAATGGCGCTACCTACTCCAGAAAGGAATACCATAATGCCTAAACCAATATATGCGATAACAATCTCCATATCTATTGTAATTTTATGATTTATGATTTAAATGTCTTTTAATTGGATTATACGCTTTACCACCTCCATCAAATCCTGCATTTTTATAAAACTCAACAAAGGTTAGCCTCATGGGATGCACAAAAGCACTGAGCCCTGCTAAGGCTAAATTAGCCGTGTGACCAACGATAAGTATAAGTAAAAATACAACGAAACCGGCATAAGGTATCCCCCTTGCCTCCATGGCAATACTGTTGATCACCAGACCAAGTATAGCACTACTGACTCCAAGCGCAAACAGCCTGATATAGCTGAGTATGTCTCCCAGTATGCCAGTGATATTGTATAAGTCAACCAGACCCAGACCAATGGACTTGACCCAGCCTTTCTCCGGTGCACCAAAGAATATGATCAATGCCAAAGCCAACCAGAGCACATAGGTGCTATACGGCGCCATCCACGATGTAATGTAGATATCTACTAGGGAGACCAATAAAAACATCCACCCAATACGCGACATAGCGGCTTTCCAACTCTGAAATATGTATCGCTTATAGGCATTTAGTGCCAGTCCGAATAGTATCTGTACAAAGCCAATAATTAATGCGATATTGAACAATTCATCGCGACTCAGGAAGTAGGATTTGAACGCTTCCATACTCTCCAACTCTACTAACTCTAATCCAAAGAATGTACCTGAGAAAAAACCTATGATAGCTGTTGAAATGCCAAATAACTGTAACAGTGACATAGCGTCACGGTAAGAGTCATAATAATACTTGGCTATCGTACCCGCCACAAGCAATATAAGACCATAGCCTGCATCACCCAGGCAGAAACCAAAAAACAAAAAGAAAAATGGCGCAAAAAAGAGGGTCATATCCATCTCACTGTAAGACGGCAATGAAAATAAATTGCCAATCGGCTCAAATAGCCTGTTGAACCGATTGTTTTTTAACAGTACAGGGGCGTCCTTTACATCGTCTCTGTTGTACTCTATGTAGACCACTTTCTTATCCTTGAGATAGGTGAGGAGCCCGTCTTTTTTAGTCGAAGGACAGTAGCCTGATACAGTGTACAGATGTCCATCTTTCTCCTCATGGAGCTGTTGATAGGTCTCGTAGAAGGTAAGCTGATCTTCGACTTTGAGCAGTCTATCCGTGACCTCCTCCATTCCGGTCAGGGCATATTGATCCAGTTGACCTTCTATGGATTTTAATTCCTCTTGTTTTTCACTAAGCTCTTTTTTAAGTGCTTCCAATGACTTCCCTGGAAGATTCATAGGCACGACAGGAAACTCTGGGGTTTCTCTCAGTGCAAAAGCCATGAAATAGATGTTTTGATCATCCTTGTTGACGACTTTGATGCGGTACTCGTCTTGCCACCGTTTTTTGAAGCTTCTCTTGGGATATTGGTAGAATCTGATATTTAGCCCTGTCTTTTCTTCTAAGGTGTTGATACGCGACCAATCAAAGTTGCCCCAGGGCGTCAAGACTTGCACCTCATCTTTTAATGTCGACACCTTATGCTCTAGTGCGGTCTTTTCTTTAAGCAGTTTGATCAAGTCTTCATTGTCAGGAAGGGGGGAGGGCGGAAGTTCCTGATGCTCGTAGCCATGTCTCTCAAGGCGCTCATCAAAGTCCCTGATGATCTTTTCCATTATTTTTATCTGAGCAAGTAGCGAATCATGCTGGTCGGTCAAGCCGTCATCTGTTGACTGTACATGCACTACGCCAAGATCCATCAAGTCTTCTATGAACTGTTGGCGTTCACTGTGATGGATGATGAATGTATATTTTGACATGGGTACAATCATAGCTCTATTGCCTCCTCTTTTTTTCTTTTCAAAATCTTTTGTGCTGATTTGCTCAGGTTTTCCTCGTCCTCCAGATAGCGTTTTATCTTTCTCATGGCTTCCTGGTGTTCGGGTATTTGGACCTTTTCATAGAGATTGACCTTTTGCGTTGTTTTCTTGCGTGCATATTCCAGGATCTCCATGGACTTCCAGTTGATATCTCTCAGCAACGATAGTCTTGTTAATTCTTTAAGGATGTGAATCCCGTCCAAAAACCAGTCCGGGTGATTGAACTGGCAAATATTGGTGATGTCAAATTCAAATCGATTGAGCACCGGTATTTTTACGCCGGCGATGGTCTTGGTGTCGTATACGACTTCTTCTATTTTGATGAAGCGTCCGTTAAACTCCACCCAAAGTCTAACCATATCTTTGATGGATTTTTTCATTTCCCTGAGCTGACGATCATAGTCTTCTGCTTGACGTCTCACCTTCTTGACTTCGAGGCGAAGCGCTGACTCCTTGGACTTTAGCGTCGGAAGGGCAGAGACTCGCATCTTTAATTGCTTATTGAGTTCATGCCATTCGCTTTTATTATATTTAAATTGGAGTGCCATGTTTATGCTTGTGTTTTCTCTAATGGTGCCCAGTACTTATCCAGCAAATCTCTTTTCATTGCCAATTCTTCTTCTCTAAAGTACTTGGCCAATAGCTTCCATGTCGTATCTAACATCTGCGTGATATCAATATTGATATCTATGGCAAGTAATTCCCGAGCGTATTCTTTAGCATAACCCAGGCAGCGCTCGTCGTAGTCGCTTAAGTCAAAGCCATTCTCCATTTTTGTCTTGGCATTGGCGGCGTCGCTGTAGAGTCGCACTGCCGTATTCATCACTTGTGGATGATCTTCTCTGGTTTTTTTACCGACAACCAAATGCTTGAGTCGAGATAGACTTCTGAATGGATCGACAATGGTCTTAGCAATATCAGTATCACGTCTGAGAAACAACTGCCCCTCTGTGATATACCCTGTATTGTCGGGAATGGCATGAGTGATATCGCCTCCCGAGAGAGTGGTCACCGCCATGATGGTGATAGATCCGCCACTAGGTAGTTGCACGGCTTTTTCATAGTGCCTTGCCAGATCGCTGTATAGTGATGCCGGCATATTGTCTTTGGAGGATATTTGGTCCATATTGTTACTGACTATACTCAGTGCATCGCAGTACAAGGTCATATCAGATAGCAAAACCAGTACTTTTTCGTTGTGATCCACGGCAAAATACTCCGCAGCAGCCAGCGCCATATCCGGTATCAAAAGTCCCTCGATACTCGAGTCCTCTGTCGTATTGATGAAGGATACTATCTTATCAAGCGCTCCTGCGCCTTCAAAGAGATTCTTAAAGAAAAGATAGTCGTCATAATTGAGTCCGATACCGCCTAAAATGATCCGGTCTACATCGGCTCTCAGCGCTATGTCGGCCATCACTTGATTGTATGGTTGGTCTGAATCGGCAAAAAATGGAATTTTCTGACCGGTCACTAGTGTATTGTTTAGGTCAATGCCCGCTATACCCGTTGGAAGTATTTCACTGGGCTGCTGCCGCTTCGTAGGATTGACGGATGGTCCGCCGACTACGACTTCTCGTCCTTCTACCTCAGGCCCTCCATCGATGGGCTTGCCATAGCCATTGAAAAATCGGCCGATCAGTTCTTTGCTGACTTTCAGCGTGGGCGCCTGCCCCAGGAAGATGACCTCTGCATTGGTCGGTATACCATTGGTACCACTAAACACCTGCAATGTCACACGGTCTCCTATGATTTTGACAACCTGCGCCAGTCGACCATTGATGACAGCCATTTCTTCGTATGAGGCATTTTTGGCTCTTATCTCACAGGTGGCCTTGTTAATCCTTACGATTTGACTAAATATGGGTTGAAATGCTTGAACAGTCATATGGTATTAATTTCTTTTTTCAGCAATGATGTCATTGGCTTCCTTGAGTCTGGTGTCAAACTCATTTGATTCAAATTCAGAGTAATTCAATTGCCTCAGCTTATTAATGATCCGCTTGAAATAACCGGATATTTCCTCATAGTGGTCGAACTCAAAATCTTTTTCATAAATATTGAGAATGTATTCAAACATGAATTTTTGACGCTTGATTGGCGTCATAGCATCTATATCATCAAAGGCATCCTGCTGCAATATGATGAAGTCAATGAGCTCTGCCTTCCAATATTCTATATGGTACTCGATTGGCACGCCGTCATCGCCAAGGATATTGATCTGATCTCTGACTTCCTGACCTCTTTTCAGGGCATTTCTGGCTTGATTGACCATTTCTGACCAACTGGTTGAAATATTGTCAGCTAGATATTTCTTGACCTCCGGATATTCCAGATATTTAGAATAACTGTCAACCGGATCTACAGCCGGATAGCGCTTTTGGTCGGCTCTCTTTTGCGATAGGGCATAGAAGCATCTGGCAGTTTTCTTCGTCGCTTCGGTGACAGGCTCTTTGAGGTTACCACCACTCGGCGAGACCGTACCCAGAAATGTGATGGATCCCGTCTCGCCATTATTCAGGTGGACATAGCCGGCTCTGGCATAGAAGCTCGCAATCACAGCGCTCAGATCCATAGGAAAGGCGTCAGGTCCGGGTAATTCCTCCAGTCGATTACTGATCTCTCTCAGAGCCTGCGCCCATCTCGACGTCGAGTCCGCCAATAGAAGCACCTTCAGCCCCATCTGCCTAAAATACTCTGCAATCGTCATCGCTGTATACACTGAAGCCTCCCTCGCAGCGACTGGCATATTAGAAGTATTGGCAATGATAATGGTGCGCTCCATGAGCTTGCGGCCGGTATGTGGGTCATCTAGCTTAGGAAACTCCGTGAATACCTCTACGATCTCATTAGCCCGTTCACCACATGCCGCAAAAATAATGACATCAGCAGAGGCCTGCTTGGATATGGCGTGCTGCAGTACGGTCTTGCCTGTACCGAATGGCCCGGGTATGAATCCCGTGCCTCCTTCTACTAATGGATTTAGTACGTCGATGCAGCGCACACCGGTCTCCAGCATGGCGAATGGCCTTATCTTTTCTTTGTATTTTCTTATTGCCATCTTTATGGGCCATCGCTGCACCATGGTGATGTTGTGCTTATCGCCGTTGTCATTGGTCAGTGTGGCTATGGTGTCTTTCAGTGTGTAGTTATCCTGCGTGACGATACGCTCGACCTTCCACGACCCCTCCAGTGTAAATGGCACCATGATCTGATGTTTCATGGCATTCTCGTTGACATAGCCCAGCCAGCTACCTGCTTCGACCTTATCACCGATTTTTGCTGTTGGGTGAAATTTCCATATGGAGTCCATCTCTAGCGAAGGACTTTGCTCGCCGCGATTCAGAAAGAGGGTAGTCATCTTATTGAGGTCGTTTTGAAGACCGTCGTATATCTTGCTGAGCAGACCGGGCCCCAGCGTGACTTCCAGCATACTACCGGTGAAGTAGATCTTATCATCTATGCGCAGCCCTCTAGTACTTTCAAAACACTGTATGAATATTTCTTCGCCCTGCACCTTGATGACCTCTCCCAGTAAGCGCTGCTCTCCCAGACCTATATAGCAGATCTCGTTTTGCGAGACGTGCCCATCCTTCACATAGCCTATGATGAGATTGGCTATGATGCCTTTCACTTTTCCGATGACCTTGTATTGTTCTTCTGTCTTTATCATATTTACAGTTTAAAAACTATCGGGTATTTTATGTTCTTTGAGCAGTCCATCCATCAGTCGCTGTAGAGCTATTTCACCTTTTTCTTCTGTGGTCTGGATGTTTCTATTCAGTATTCTCAGCTTTATGGCATATGCTAAGATATTCTCTATACTAAAAGTATACGGCTCTTCCAGTTCATTGATGTAGGCCCATTTCATTTTGTCTATAAAGTATTCGCGCAGCGCTATATTAGGGTTGTCAAAGTGGGTCAGCACTTCTCTAAATCTAAAATCCCATGATTTCAGATCGATTTCAGCTTTGATGGCTCGCCTCAGATACTCCGCCTCGAAGTAGTTGCCCAATACTTCCTCAGTCGGATCCCTGTCGAATTTGTGGCTATTGAGCCAGATCATTAAGTTTTTTAAGTTATTAAGGAACCTCAGCCAATTATTCAATAGATTATTTGGAACTCTAGCGCTCCAGTTGATATAGTAACTGGTACCTTTACTGATCAAGTGCTTGACATTCCGTTCTTTGGGATGGTCTTGTATATACCTTATGAAGTCCACAAAAAAAGAAGGCGCCTCATCATCCGGATGGATCAGAAAACTGCGCAGCGTATCTTTCGTGAAGTTGCCCTGTGGCAACCATTTTTCTTCCTGGTTTACGGTCAAAAACACAGTATTCCTGATATCGTATGAGTAATAAAGTGCCTGTAGCAATTTGTAGTCATTCTCTGCCAAATGAGGCCGCATACGCTCTCTGAATGCCACCATATCAAACTTTACCTCCTTGTCATTTAATGAAAGATCGGGTAGAGAAGCCACTAACGCATAATATGTATTTGACATAGCCATTATACTGTATCGCCAAATAGCATTTTATAAATTTTGGGCTTAGCCAGTGACTTGAAGTAATTCTCAAAATCTCTCGGCGTGAAGCTGATGCGAAAGCCGTCCTCCTTCTGCTCGATGACAAAGCCTTTCTCCATATCCTGACCGACAGAGAATTCCACACCACTTGCCAGTATTTTCTCCGTCCTTTTTCGCACGAATTGCTTGACAGACTGTATATCCTCCTGAGGCAGCATGATGTGCAGTTGCTGGTGTTCCCCGTACTTTTCTGCAAAGATAGTGACCATTTTTTCGATCAGTCCTTGCACGAACTCCTTGTCCTCAAAAGCCTCTTCGATCGGCTGATGTGCTATCTTCCACACGATGAGATTATTGATATCCTGCTTGAGCAGCCCCAGCGATTTCTGCGCCGTCAGTTTCAGGTCAGATATAGTCTGCGTCTCCAGCTTTTGCGCATCCGACTCCGCTTGCGTCTTGATGAGACTGGCTTTATCTTCAGCCTCTGATATGATTTGTCGCGCCTTTTCTTTGGCTTTATTGATGATATCTTGCCCTTCCTTTTCAGCCTTCTCTACCCCTTCCTGATAGATTTTAGCTGTGAGCGCCTCTACAGATTCATTGACCATATTTACTTCATTTTTGACCAGCGCAAATTAATAAAACATATGCAAATTCTACAATAATTTCCTTCTATTTTGAAATTACACCTGACTGTGACCAACCCCACCACACATATTTCTTACATGAGAGGGCTTGCACCCATTCTCACGTTCCTTATATTTATTAAGTTTATGGATATGATGAAGCTTTGGGCGTGTCCTCTTCCTCTCCCTACGGTCGAGCAAGAGGTCGGGCTCATAACGCTTCTATCCCTCAAGCAGGAGAGAGTTTCTTGCTGTAAGGTTTAACACTCATTACGAATTTCCAAAGCATAATTCGGGTTCAACGAAAAAATTAGAGAACGACTCCTTGCTTTTGACTATGAATGTTTCTATACATAAGATGTAGATGCGATACTTCCAGAGTACTCATTTGATCCACTGTATGCGATACATAATAGTACTCAGTCAAGAAAGGTACTCTTATTTTTTTTCTTCGCGATTTATCTTTTAGTGGTTTACCACCAATTTAGCATTGAACGGTAATCCATGACAGGAGTCATTTAGATTGTTTACATCTTTGTTTTGTATCAATTCAATACCTGCCCGACAATGATTGGATTGATGTGTAGTATAATTCGTCGGGGTTATACTGCAAGATTTTACTAACTGACATATTCTTGTTTACTGACAATAGGATGGACCGGTACGATCAGATCTAATGGAGACTGTTTACCCTATCTCTAAGGTCGGAGTCGGAGCCTTTAGTGGTCATTTTCTTATGAAGATGAAAAGTCTAAAGGTATTGCCATCCATCTGATCGGTAAGATGTGTCTATAAATCCTAAAATTATGGAAAAGATAGTCTTGATTTTTTTATTTTCCTGGATTTGCTTTCCTAAGATGGTTCAATCTCAGGAAAGCCTGGTGAGCGGTGGCGGCACCGCGGTGACTCAGGCGGGCATGGTAGCCTTTACTGTTGGTCAAATTCATTTTCAAAGTGCTGAAGGCAATGACTTGGTCTTGCAAGGGGGAGTGCAACAAAACATAATTTTCGAAAGCACCTCAATCCATTCTGTAATTGATTCTGACTTAACTGTGAATGTATACCCTAATCCCTTTGACAATTTTATCTGGGTAGATGCTCGAGGGTCAGAAACCATACACACATGGAGAATATTGAACCTCGAAGGTAAAGTGGTACACAGCGGTCGCTTTACGGATGATTTGCAGTTCATTGACCTTAGTAGATTATCTACAGGCACGTATTTACTGCATTGCACAACCGAATCGCTTAAACAATTTTCTTGCACACTAATCAAAAACAATTAATCATGAAAAAGATACTTATTGCAATTATAACTTTATTAGCCATACAATGGTGTAGTGCTCAATCACCAGCCAGAATGAGCTATCAGGCTGTTATGCGAGATGCTGACAATGAAATCGTATCTGACCGCGATGTGAGGGTCAGAATTCAAATCATCAGATCTTCTACCAGCGGAACTGTCGTCTATGAAGAAGAGCACAATAGCATGACCAATACCAATGGTTTACTATCGTTGATCATAGGTGATGGTCTAGTCTTGTCAGGTAGTCTGAGTGCTATAGACTGGGAAGAAGGCCCATATTTTATCCGTACGCGTACAGACCCTGACGGAGGTAATGACTTTAGTATAGAAGGCTCAAGTGAATTGTTAAGTGTACCGTATGCCATGTATGCTGCTAATGGAGGCACTCAAGGTCCTCCCGGTCCCGAGGGTGCCCCTGGCCCAGTCGGTCCAACGGGGCCTATAGGTCCAGCTGGTCCAGCCGGACCTCAAGGTGAACCCGGGGCAACGGGTGCACAAGGCCCTATGGGTCCAAAGGGTGATCAAGGCGACCCTGGCCCAGTTGGTCCAATGGGATTGACAGGTCCTCCGGGTCCGGTCGGTGCTACAGGACTACAGGGACCACAAGGTCCTACTGGACCAGTCGGCGCACAAGGACCTGTAGGTCCTCCGGGTCCTGAAGGTCCACAGGGTCCCGCCGGTACATATAGTGCAGGCACTGGTATCAATATTAATAACAATACTATACAAGCGACCAATAATGCTGCCATATGGAATGCAAATCAGCTGCAAAGTAGATCAGTAGCAGCTACAAGCCCTGGAAATAATCAGGTATTGAAATGGAATGGTAGTGTCTGGGCTCCGGCAAATGATGAGACAGGTGGTGCCCCATCAGGATCAGCAGGCGGCGACTTGACCGGCACTTACCCCAATCCAAATATAGCTAATAATGCCGTGACGACTTCTAAAATCAATAACAATGCGGTCACCAGCGACAAGATCAACAACAATGCTGTAACTACTTCTAAAATTAGTAACAATGCAGTGACCACTGACAAGATCAACAACAATGCTGTCACACAGTCAAAAATTGCTAATGGTGCCGTTACTGCGGCCAAACTTAACCAGATGGGTGCTGGTGTTGGTGAATATCTTATGTGGACCGGCTCTGGCTGGGCACCATCAGGCATAGGTGGCGGTACGCCTTCAGGTCCAGCAGGTGGTGACCTTACAGGGAATTATCCCAATCCTACTATTGCCAATAATGCGGTCACCACTAATAAAATCGCGACAGGTGCAGTGACTTCTGCCAAATTGGCTAACAATGCTGTTGGAGAGCCTGCTATTTTAAACTCTGCTGTGACAGCTAATAAAATTGGTCCACAAGCTGTGACCGAATCCAAAATTGCCGATAATGCTGTAACTCAGCTAAAAATTGCCAACAATGCCGTGACTTCTGCCAAGATTGCTTCTGGAGCCGTCACTACTTTTAAATTAGCTGATGGCGCTGTTACGGCTAATAAGGTAAACTTTGCTGCCCTGGGCATCAATACCAGTCCGGTTGTCGGTGCCAGGTTGGTAATTGATCAGCAATTCGATGGTGGACACAATGTTATTAGGATGATAAGAGGCTCTAATTTTTGGGGCTTTCATATCGATGTGACAACAACTAATAACTTCCAGTTTAGATACAATAATAATGCAAGGTCTCAGATCAACTCTGCTACTGGTGTTTACTCTACTATTTCTGATAGTACTTTTAAGTATCAAATCAAACCTTTAGAGACCAGTCTCGATAAAGTCATGAGTCTAAGACCTTGTTCTTACTTGATCAAAGACACCGATAGAAAAGAAAGGAGCTATGGTTTTATTTCTCAAGAGGTCGAACAGGTTTTTCCTGAATTGGTCACACTCAATGGGGAGAATTATAAGATGCTGTCTTACACAGAAATGATACCTATATCTATCAAGGCCATCCAGGAGCAGCAAACCATTATTAATGATCAATCTGTTATTATCTCTGACCTGCAAAGTAAAATTTCTGATTTGGAAAAAGGTATGACACAATTGATGAGCTATATGACTGCAGATAAAAATGCTGATGTACAGCCTACGACATCCAATAAAAACAGATCTTCATCAGCTTCGAAATAATTGTCCTCCCTTAAGTTCAGCGCCTTAACATTGGGACATGGCCCCGATTTATCATTCGGGGCTTTTTTATTCTTAGCATGGTATCTGTTTTAATTGAAATCGACTAAAGTCATTCATTGTGCGCTATGGCAGCCTAAAAAATCAAGGGTGTCAGATATCAAAAGTCCAACGCCCATATGGAGATTCCTGAAGTTAGTTGAGTTAGGAAAAACAAATCGTAAAGAAGAAGCAAGTTTAGTGGCAGGTGAGCAATATATAAAAGACAAAAATAATTATAGGTATATTCCAGCCGCTGAATGTTTGTATTTAGAGGTAGCTTATAGTTTTAGCAAATCAAGCTCAATAGCCTTTTTAAGCAGACCTACAGAGTTTTTAACATCCAACTTGCTGAAAAGATTAGCTCTGTGGGTTTCAACTGTGCTTTCGGATATGAATAAAGCCTCTGCGATCTCTCTTGTAGTCATTTCATCTGCTATGAGTTTCAATACCTCCTTTTCCCTGCGGGTAAGTGTAGGAGCTAGACCATGAGGGGGTTGCTTTGAAATACCGGATAACTGTTCAAACATGAGCTTGGACACTTGTGGGTTGATGTACACTTCTCTCTTCATCGCGCAATCTAATGCTTTGAACATCTCTTCAGCATCAGCATTTTTTATCAGATAACCCAGAGCTCCTGACTGAAGGATTTTTCTGACATATGCAGGTCTGTTATGAGTAGTCAGTGCTATGATTTTCATGTCTGGATCCAAGGCAATAATTTGTTTGCATAAATCAAATCCACTTATATCCGGTAACTCTAGATCCAATAATACAATATCGATATGGTGGATGCCCAGGGCTTGCATGGCTTCACTACCGTTAGATGCGCACTCTACCATTTGATACTCAGGATGAGCGTCCATGAGCAGCCGTATACCTTCAGAAAAAAGTAAATGATCATCTACTAACAGTACTGTTGCCATAGTGGTATAAAGAGTTTACCTATGGTAAATTTAAAGGTAATTACACGATATTACATTAGATTCTCCTTAAAAAGTCGTGGTATTCCATGATTTTTTAGAATTGGCGCTGACTTTCGTTTGATTATAGACAGAAAAATAGCAATATTGTACAGGAGATATTTTTGGTTCGCACACGACTATTTTCTTTTGCCTGAAGTTATATAAGCTTTTTCACATACATTCAGCTTATATCCATCACTCTTTAATTTCATATTATGAAGAAGCTGATACTTGCCCCGTTTTTATTTGCTGGTCTGGCTTATTTGGCTTTTGCTAATAAGCATATGGAGAATGATAGCTTGCTGATTTCTTTAGAGAGTTTCAAAAGTAGTTCTGCAAAATGCACCTACTTATTGGAGTCTTATCAAAGCGCTTTAGAAGAAGACGAAGCCTATATTTGGCATTTGATCATCGCGACATCCGGAGAGCATCATTCAGATTCTTGCCTGATGATTGCATATAGGTCTAAAGCCATCAAGCACTATCAGCGGTATGAGATTGACAGTGCCAAATTTTCATTTTTACAGTCTGCCCATTATGCCTCTCGGCATAGGGATAGCATTCAGGAAGTAAGTGCATATGCCAACGTTGCGTTTATGCATACACTCTTAGGCCATCAAGATTCTGCTATATTCCTGTACAAAAAAGTTTTGGAGAATTATGAGATGCTGGGGGAGGATCGGTACGCTGCCAATACCTATCTCAATCTCGGCAGGCAATACGGCGACCTCGGCATGATTGCCGAAGCTATTCCCATGTATTACAAAGCCATAGATATCTTTAATACATATGAAGATACCATTGGTCTTGCATATGCATACAACAATATGGGCAACCTCTACAATACCATTAAAGATAAGGACAATGCTGTCAGTTTTTTGCAAGAAGCCTATAGACTAAAGCTAGCTCTTGGTGACCCAAAAGATATAGGCCGTGCACTATTCAATCTATCTCTGCCATTTCATCCCATGTACGAAAAAGATAGCATTAACAAATACTTGCAAAAATCTTTAGAGATTGCAGAATCATTAAATGACAGCATTGAATTGGCTGCTATATGGAACAATCTGGGAGTGCTCGCAACAAAGCACCAGCAGTGCCAGGAGGCCATCCCTTTTCTTCGCCGTGCACTAGCCGTGAGAAATGGTGCAGAAAATCAATATCCCAAAGTACAAAGCCTTGCACGACTTGCAGATGCTTT
>SLDF01000111.1 GCA_007125435.1 Saprospiraceae bacterium | reverse complement strand
GAACAGTAAAATGGCAATTCAAACACTTGAGTCCTATTGGGATGATATCAAGAATGACTAAAACACCTTAAATATAAACCATGGATAGAAGACACAAAGTATTATGCATAGATGATGACCTGGCATTGAGAAAAATGATGGAAAATTTTCTTCAAGAAGACTTTAAAGTCATTACCTTGGGTGATGGGAAGGAGGCACTGGACTGGATACAATTGGGTAACATACCTGACCTCATAGTCTGTGATGTCAATATGGAACCAATGGATGGTGAAGAGTTTGTCAAAAATATTCAGTCAGGTGAACTATTTAAGTACATCCCCGTAATTATGCTCTCCGGTGACGAGGAAAGTAAAACAAGGATCAAATTTTATAAACTGGGCGTCAAGAATTTTCTTACAAAACCCTTCAACCCTGAGGAGTTAGTTGTCTTAGCCAAATTATTAACCCACAATTGATAATAAACACCATGGCTACAAATTCGCCTATAGTCGATAAGATCAAGATATTATACATTGGAAATAACATAAGCATCATCACGCTTTTAGCAAAACTTTCTGATTTAGTAGAGTTTGAAAGAGTAGATCATGGCTTTAATGCAGTAAAATGGATAGAGTCACATAATGCTTGCGATATTATCTTCTGCGATTACGTCATACCGGGTGTGAAGGGAACCTACTTTTTCCAATACCTCAAGAAAAGAAATCTATGCACAGATGCATCATTCGTTCTTGTTCATGATGATGTTAGAGTGGATATAACACAACTCGCTATAAAGTTTGGCATAGATGATTACCTCATTCCCCCTTTGGACCCTCATGTCATAAGGTATAGATTAAAGTATCTCTCCTCGTTTAGAAAAAGATACCCCAGAAACAAAAAGAACAGACTCAATCAAGAAAGCCTTATTGATAGTAATAACATCAGTGAGGAATGGCGGTCGCTCCCTGTTGTTCAGCTAGCTATAAAGCGTGTTTTCGACATTGCGGCATCTTTCTTTGGCTTGCTTCTATTGTCACCACTCTTTCTCATTGTCGCCGCTGCCATTAGGCTGGAATCAAAAGGTGCCGTATTTTATGCCTCTAAAAGAGTAGGGCAAAAAACATTTGATTTTTATAAATTCAGGTCTATGTATTCCGGTGCAGATGCTAAGATCAAAGAATTAGAGCATCTCAATCAATATGCAAAAGGTGAAGGTAAAAAAGGAATTGACTTCAGCGCAAAATGTGACTGTCAACAAAAAGGTCTACCGGTAAATGAGTACTGTTCTGAATTGGTGGTTTTCTCTGACGGAAAGTCTATGTGTGAGAAAAACTTCCTCGAACAAAAGAAGTCCATTGCCGGTCCTGCATATTTCAAAATCAAAGATGATCCCCGAATCACAAAGGTTGGAGCCTTTATCAGAAGAACAAGTATAGATGAGTTACCACAGCTCTTTAACGTACTAAAAGGTGATATGTCTATTGTTGGCAATCGGCCACTGCCTATTTCTGAAGCTGAAATACTGACCAGCGATGAAGCCGCAAAAAGGTTTTTGGCTCCTGCAGGTATTACAGGGCTATGGCAAGTAGAGCTGCGCGGTAAAAAAGGACCTATGTCTGAAGAAGAGCGCCGAAAACTCGATAATGATTACTACGATAATTTTTCATTGTGGTTTGATGCAAAAATTATCCTTAGAACCATCCCTGCCCTTTTCCAGGAAGAAAATGTATAATTGATTTTTAAGTCATATATGAATTGATTAATTTTGCGCTGTGTGCAATTCTCTCAGGGGTGCCTTACTTGACATCTATACATACGGTTATATCAGCTGTTGTATTTGTCAAGTTTAAATTCAGGCTGAGATCATACCCGTTGAACCTGCCCGGATAATACCGGGAAGGGAGTAAGCGAGTGAGCAAGCATTCATCTGTCCCTGGATGAATGATTATTTACACACAAACTTTTTTATCATGTTTAAATCTTTATTGACGCTGTCAGTAGTATTGGTCTGTTTATGGCCTGCTATGGGACAGCAATTCATTGACTTCACTGTCAATGATTCAGACAACAGACCTCTTCCAGGCGCTACAGTATTTATCAAAGAACTGGACAAGGTTTTTCTCACAGATGACAAAGGCCAAGCTACTTTGCAAACAGGTCTGAAGCAATTAAGCCTGTACGTCACTTACATCGGCTTTGACCCACTAGACACTATAGTTTTGGTTAGCGGAATCAGCAATTTCAAATTGAGCCTCAAAGAGCGCACATTTAGCTTTGATGCCGTAGAACTGATTGGTACCTGGGCAAGAGATAAAACGCCAATGACATTCAATAATTACTCCAGAGAGTACATTGAAAAAAACAACCAAGGTCAGGATATACCATTCGTGCTGCAATGGACACCAAGTGTGGTGGCTACTTCGGATGCCGGCGCAGGAATAGGTTATACCGGTATAAGTATACGCGGGTCAGATCCTACCCGAATCAATGTGACGGTCAACGGTGTACCATTAAATGACTCGGAGTCTCAAGGCGTTTTTTGGGTCAATATGCCGGACTTTGCCAGCTCGACTGATAACATACAGATTCAACGAGGTGCCGGTAGTTCGACCAATGGTGCCGGAGCTTTTGGGGCGACTATAAATCTGAGTACTCAACAAATAGAAAGAGATCCATATGCCACTGTGACTGCCGGCGTGGGGTCATTCAATACAAGGCGAGCCAATGTCAAGGTGGGAACCGGATTGATAGATGGTAAATTCTCAATCGATGCCAGATACTCTAAGATTGACTCCGACGGTTATGTTGATCGAGCCTTTTCTGATCTGGAGTCTTTCATGGTTACAGCAGCTTACCTAGGTAACAAAAGTAGCCTCAAGTTTAACATTATATCCGGTAGGGAGATCACCTATCAAGCATGGAACGGCCTACCTCAACAGTTTATAAACGATCCTGACCTGAGGACATTTAATACGACCGGGTCTAAAAACGATGGCACTTTTTACGATAATCAAGTTGACAACTATAGACAAACCCACTATCAACTCATTCATCAATATAATCCCCTTCCCAACCTGTTTACAAACTTTACGCTGCACTATACGCGTGGGTTTGGCTTCTTTGAAGAGTTTAGAAATAGAGATAGACTCTCCAATTACAATATTGACCCCATAGTCATTGGTAATGAAACCATTACACGGTCAGATCTCGTGCGAAGAAGGTGGTTGGACAATGACTTCTATGGTGGTATATTTTCATTGGATTACAATACGCCCAGCCAGAAAGATCAGTTTACCCTTGGCATTTCCTACAATGAATATTACGGCGACCACTTTGGTGAATTGATATGGGCGAGATTTGCCGGCGATACAGAGAAAGGTGATCAGTATTACTTTAATGCTTCACGAAAAACGGATTTCAATATCTTTCTTAAGTACATCAGGGATATCAATAACAACTTAAGCGGATACCTGGATCTACAATATCGCAATATCAATTACACCTATGCAGGCGATAATAATCAAGGCTGGGTTTTCGATGGTGTGGCCGATTTTTCATTCTTCAATCCTAAAGCCGGACTATTCTACAGAACAGATAATAATGATGAATGGTATGCTTCTGTCAGTACAGCTGCCAGAGAGCCCAATAGACGCGACTTTGTCAACACATCAGAGAATAATGATCCTCAGCCGGAGTTTATGTACAATCCGGAGGCAGGCTACCGCACTTCAGGATCATTTTACAATCTAGCCGTCAATGGTTATTTGATGTATTACAGGGATCAACTTGTAGTCACCGGTGAGATCAACGATGTTGGTGCTGCCATAAGGACCAATATCCCTACATCGTATCGTGCCGGCATAGAGTTTGAAGGCTCACTAAAGCTCGGTCCTGTCCATCTCGGTACTGCAGTCACCGTTAGTAGGAATAGAGTTCTAGAGTTTACAGAGTTCATTGACGATTGGGACACAGGTGGACAAATTGCTGTCGAACATAGCAATACCAACCTAGCCTTATCACCTGAGTTTATAGGAAACTTCATAGCTGAATATCATTTTGAAAGCTTCACATGGGGGCACTATAAGCTGAAGCCGGATGTACAGCTATTGACCAAATATGTAGGCCAGCAATATCTTGATAATACATCAAGCCCCCATGCCATTCTCGACGCCTATAACTTCACTGACTTGAGAATTAATATTCCCATTGAAGTAAAAGGTAGTAGAAAACTAACACTTGCTATATGGGTCAACAATCTCTTCAGTCAGGAGTACATCACCAATGGATGGATCTACAGATTTGACTCAGCGGGTTATAATCCTTTGCCTGATGATCCATATAGTGCAAGAGAAGGGGGCTCCAGGTATAACCTCATGGGATTATTTCCACAAGCCTTACGTAATTATTTGATGAATATTACTTTTCACTTTTAATTCGGGTTTATCTATAGAGGGAGCTACAGACAGATCACAGGGAACATGAATCATCAGAGTCCCTGTGATCTTACCATTTTCTTCATGTCTAATTCAACATTTCACCTGGTAGACATAACCGGGGTATCTTGCATCAGCGCTGCGGAGTGGGTGGCGTAACGAAGTGAAGCCAGACTCGATGTAGCTATTGGCGGAATCGAGGCCGAGCGAACAGCGAGCCCCGAAGCATAGCGACCTGAAACGAAGTGGAAGGTGATGCCCAAAACACTAAAATATTATTCACTCGCTTACGACTGCTGCTTTTATTCATTTTCCACATATTCTTTTATAATTTTGTGCCATGAAAGAGCACAGCGACAATTTTTTGAATGATCAGGATGAATCTGATGACCTTTATCAGGATCGAATATTACAGGTCGACCCCGGACAAGGGCCGGAGCGGATCGACAAGTACATCACGGATAAGCTCATCGGAATATCACGCAATAAGGTCCAGGCGGCTATAAAAGCTGGTGCCGTCACCATAGATGACAAACCTATAAAGTCTAATTATAAACTTAAAGGTGGTGAATCCATAAAACTTATCGTTCCCAAACAAGATATTGATCATTCTAAAGTCCTTGCCGAACCGATTCCTCTGGACATCATGTATGAAGATGATCACCTTATGGTTATCAATAAGCCGGCAGGCATGGTCGTCCACCCTGCTATAGGCAATTGGACAGGCACCTTGCTCAATGCACTTGCATGGCACCTCCATCCGGCAAAGCCTGCAGACAATCAGCCCTTCGAGACCGAGCCTCCAGGGCTGGTGCACAGGATAGATAAGGACACAAGCGGTGTCATGATTGTGCCCAAAACCGACCACAGTGCTTCACATCTGGGTAAGCAATTCTATGATCATACTATAGAAAGAAAATATCTGGCACTTGTGTGGGGATCGCCAGAACCTGAAGACGGCACCATTGAAGGGTATATAGCAAGGCACGCCAAAAATCGCCTGATCTATACTGTCATACCTGAGGAAGACAGAGGCAAACATGCTATCACGCACTATAAAACCATACAATCCTATTACTATGTATCTCTGGTAGAGTGTCAATTAGAAACTGGAAGAACCCACCAGATCAGGGTGCATATGAAATCAATAGGGCATCCCCTCTTTGCTGACGAAAAATACGGTGGTATGCAAATACGAAAAGGTACGGTCTTCACAAAGTACAAACAGTTTGTTCAGAATTGCTTTGGTATCATGAGCCGTCAGGCGCTTCATGCCAGGTCTCTTGGCTTTATACACCCCAATACCGGCAAGCATATGCTGTTTGAAACCGACTTGCCGAATGATTTCCAACAAGTCATGGATAAATGGGAACACTATTTGACGTACAGGAAAAATAATATGTAGTATGAAGTCAAACCCTTATGCTGATGTCACAAAAGCATGGCTGGAAAACTGGGTCATAGGATTTAACTTTTGTCCGTTTGCGCTTCACCCCTACTCCACTGACCGCATCCAATACGTTGTCTTTGAAAGCACAGAGAAAACCATGCTTCCGCCTGTAGTGATTGAAGCGGCTCTATCTTTGATCAATAATGAAAATAATCGCTTTGACACAGCCTTGATCATCTGCCCATTTGTTTTCGATACCTTCATGGAGTATTGGGATTACAGCGGGTTTATAGAGCATTTAATTCATGCAGAAGGGCTCGAAGGTCAGGTGCAGCTAGCAACATTTCACCCAGACTACACCTTTGACGGCGTAGACGAAGACGCCATCACCAACTTTACCAATAGATCTCCTTTTCCTGTCTTTCATCTTATCAAAGAAGAGGACGTCGCTAAAGCAAGAAGATTCTATAAAGATATTGATCAGATACCTGATAAAAATATAGAATTTCTCCAAAGTCAATCCAAAGAAGCGCTGAGAAATCAATTACGAAAATGGCAAACACTGGACATTGAATAGTGTTTGACCCAAGTACGTCTTAGCCACATGAAACTATCATTTTATCTAAATCGCCGAAAAAGGAATACAAGTAAAAACAACGATTGAAATGGATCAATTACAATTTGAAGAGCGGGTACAACTATTGCGCTACTTTCGCGACAGTTTCGATGATTCGTCTGAAGCATGGCAGTCAGCTGTACAGCTTGCCTACCAAAAAAATGCATGGTTTACCCCGGAAAATATCAAGCAAGCCTGGAAAGCAATAGTTGCGACATACTTGAATGAAGATAACCTTTCTGAGGTGAGTAAAAGATATCTAAAGATTGTTCATCTATCAGCCCCTAAAGACGTTGGTATTGTCATGGCCGGGAACATCCCATTGGTTGGTTTTCACGATCTATTGTGTACATTTCTATCAGGTCATGTGGCGCATGTCAAGCTATCCTCTAAGGACGAAGTACTGATTCCATTCATTGTCGACCAATTGACTGAAATAGATCCTCGATTCAGTACATACGTTCACTTTGAAGACCAGCTAAAAGGTCTCGATGGCTATATAGCTACGGGCAGTAACAATAGCGTCCGATACTTCCAGACTTACTTTGGCAAATATCCATCGATCATAAGGCACAGTAGGTCTTCAATCGCCATTTTAGACGGTCAGGAATCAGATGAAGAATTGATTGCTTTGGGTGGTGATGTATTTTCCTATTTTGGTCTTGGGTGTCGGAGCGTCTCCAAGCTCTATGTGCCACAGGGATACAATTTCGAACGCATGTTAGGTTTATGGCAGGAGCACTTCATCGACATCATTCACCACAATGCATATATGAACAATTACGACTACTCATACGCCCTTTATCTGCTCAATAAGGTTCCATTCCTGATGAATGGCTGTGTGCTGATCACAGAGGATAAACAGCTGGTTTCAAGAATTGCCATGCTCCATTACGAACAATACAAAGATCAAGATGATGTCACCCATAAGATCTCGCCGATCGAAAAGGATATACAATGCATTGTAAGTCGTACAGACCAAGTGCCGGATCTAACGACCGTACCCATGGGCTCGGCACAGTTGCCTGATTTTTTTGACTACGCAGATGACATAGATACTTTATCATTTTTAATAGACTTAGACTCATGACCAGACAACAAAAAGCAGATGCCATCAGCGAAATATTAGAGTCATTGTATCCGGAGATACCGGTACCACTAGATCATACAGATCCTTACACGTTACTCGTCGCCGTGCTACTTTCAGCGCAGTGCACAGATGAAAGGGTTAACCAGGTCACGCCCCACTTATTCGCGCGTGCCAACCGTCCTGAAGACATGGTACACTTGTCTGTGGAAGAGATCAGAGAGATCATCAAGCCATGTGGCCTATCCCCTACCAAGTCCAAAGCCATATTCAATCTATCGCATATCCTGCTAGATAAGTACGATGGACAGGTGCCGCAAGACATGGCCCTCCTCGAAGAACTGCCGGGTGTCGGCCATAAGACTGCATCGGTCGTCATGTCACAGGCTTTTGATGTGCCCGCTTTCCCTGTAGATACCCACATACACCGTCTGGCTTACCGATGGACACTCAGCACCGGAAAGTCCGTAGAAAAGACAGAAAAGGATCTTAAAAAAGTATTCCCCGAATCCACATGGAATCGCCGCCATCTCCAGATCATCTTCTTCGGCAGAGAATACTGCCCGGCAAGGGGCCACAATCCCTATGAATGCCCCATATGCCGTAAATATGGTCGCCGCAAAATATTCGACGAATTTGACCGCGCAGAAGCCGCACGCCAACGCAATAAACAAAAAGCAAAGAAGAAGTAAACCGGAGGTTAAAGCCATTTATTTAGGATAGGTTTTGGGCGTGTCCCCTTACTATCGTGCGGGGTCGGGCTATCCGCTTGTATTCACAGGTCTGCCATAGGGTGTCGCTGCTGGTGTGAGCGGCTTCTTACCAGTCGCCATCACACCAGCGCTCCACCATCTATGCCAGACCTCTTCATATCGCTTCTATCCCTCACGCGGAAGAGCGTTTTTAGCTTCAAGCTTCAAGCTACAAGCTACAAGCTGCAAGTTGTGGATTGCGGATTGCAGGTTGTTTACGCTTCGCTGTTTAGGCTTGAAGTAGGCTGGTAGCTTTCAAGTCTTATTT
>SLDF01000309.1 GCA_007125435.1 Saprospiraceae bacterium | reverse complement strand
CCTCATGCTAAATCGTACATAAAGCCGGATTTGAATATTGGTTTATTTAGCCACTTTCCCCAGCCACAGCTGGCTGACCCGAGTTGGCACTTGATTAGAGATGATTATAGCGATGAGGCTGTGCTTTCCGTCGGAGATTTGACATTGTTAGAACTTCCTCCTCTGGTGCCAGAGAACCAGAGAGACCTTGTACCGGGTCGACATCAATTTAACAACCCTCTGAGGAGTGATGCCTGGATTGATGATTTAGCAGGTCTTGCATTTGGCAAGGACAGTATGCGATTGGTTACGACCTATACTTTTAATCAGGACCAGGAAAACATCAACGGTATTCCGCAGACTATTGCTAATAATACAGTGTCTACCGTAAATGAAATAAAAAACTATTTTGCATATGATGATGGTACTGCGGAGGTTGGGATTAGACTGATCAGCAACCCTTCGATCAGGACACAAATGGCCGTGAAGTTTCACCTGGAAGAGCCGGACACATTGCAGGCCGTCAGGGTTCACTTTCCATATGTCAACGGAGATCAGTCAAATGTCCTATTCAATCTCAAAGTTTGGAGAGACTCACTCAAAGAAGAGGAAGATTTTAGAATGGTTTTCTTGCGGCCGATCTACACCGACCAGGTTTTTGATTCGCTGCAGGGCTTTACCACATACCTCCTCGTTGATGAACAGACAGCAGATACGGTTAGCATACCACTTGATGTCGGCGATTTTTACATTGGTATGCAGCAGGTCAGTGTTAATGCCTCTGTACCTATGGGCTTTGATCGAAACAATCCACAAGGATCAGATTTTATGTGGCTTGACAGGGGAATGGGCTGGGAGAAGTACAGCGAATTGCCCGGAGCCGTGAGTGGTGCATGGATGTTCAGACCAGTGATGGGCAACGACCCACTTCCTCTTACGGTAAGTGCAGAAGAACCAATTGCAAATTCAAACCTAGAAATATATCCCAACCCCACCTCAGACTTTATCCACTTCAAAGGGCTAGAAAAATACAAAAGTCAAAATCTAAGCGTCCGGGTTTATAATACGGCAGGTCAGATGGTACTCTATGCCTCCGCACGCGATCATATTAATTTGGCACGGTTTGGAAGTGGCTTGTACAGCGTGGTCGTCCTGGGAGATGCGGATCAACACATATCTACACATAAAGTATTGGTCAAGCAGTAGACGACTTATCATTCGTTGTTTACAGCTTTCATTTTGTCTCCTCATTAGCGTGTAATGATTCTATTTCTTTTTATTGCTTTGGGCATCACCCTCGTCCTATTGTCCTCGGGTCGCTACGTTTCGTGACTCGCTGTTCGCTCGGTCCTACGGACTCACTCGCTATCGCTCTTGATCACTCCACATCGCTGATGCAGCACGGATGAGAAAATCGAGATTTTGCATTATACCCTTGTCTTATCAGATAAAAGTGTGTAAAGAAAAAAAAATACAACAAGCCAACCAATATAGGTTTGGTTATTTGATGAACATGCATTATATTTGAAAAGTAAAAGAGTTCAATTTATAACTCCATCCTGAAGGCCAATTTTTCATAATACATTATTTGGCTTAAGCATCATCAACATTCACGCCCGGAAAATATCCATTTTCTGCTTGCATCCTTTGTGGTTTTGCAATCATCATTCTAAAATAATTAATCATTATGAGAAGTAAAATTTTACTGTCTTTGTGTCTTTTTATGGCACTTTCTATCTTAACGGCTGACCAGCTAAAAGCTCAGATTCCCTGGTCAGAAGACTTTAGTGGTCTTGAAAACGGTGAACTGCCCGATGGCTGGACCAGAGGCGATACAGAAAACTGGGGCACATTCAATTCAAATAACGCAGGTGGAACAGCCCCTGAAATGGTATTTTGGTGGCAACCTGTATCTTCGGGTGTATTCGAACTTCAAAGCCCACCCATTAATACAGAAGGCTTTACAGAACTCACGTTGAGCTTTAAGCACAGGATCAATAATTTTGGCGACCCCGGTGAATACACCTGCTCAGTAGTGGCTACAGCTGATGGTCAGTCCTTCACTATAGTCGAGTGGGTTGACCCTGACTTCATAGCCTCCGAAACCGTGTCTTATCAACTGTCTGCAGAGGAGCATGGCGTTGGTGCATCAGACTTCACACTGTCATGGATATTTGAAGGATCATCAGATAATATTACACAGTGGGATATTGATGATATAGAACTGAGCATTGAAGCCGGAGACGCTGAATTTACGGTTAGCCCGGATGCCTGGGCTTTTGATGACCAGCAAATAGGTTTGTCCTCCGACGATCAAACATTCACCATAGAAAATACCGGCAGTCAGCCTTTATTATTATCACCTGACCAGATCCGGTTGCAAGGTGATGGACCTCAATCATCCAATGTCAAAATCATGACTTATAATATTTGGTTTGACTCACAAAACTGGCCGGCGAGAAGGGATTATATGCTTCAAGAAATGCGTGCCTCAGAAGCCGATATCATTTGCTTACAAGAAGTCATACAAAGACCCAACCTCCCCAATCAAGCAGAAACACTTGCAGACTCACTTGGCTTTTTCTATACATTCTCTTCCAGGGATGCTGAGGGTGCTCCCACAAGATTTGGCAATGCCATCCTGTCCAGATATCCAATTATTGAAGACAACTGGGTCGCATTAGATCCATTAGATGACTTTCGCACAGCTATTCATGCAAGAGTCGAAGTTGACGGAAATATCATTGACGTATACAATACACACTTGCATAATGCAGCTGTAAACACACATATAAGAGAGACTCAGTTACAAGATGTCAGGTCCTTTATAGAATTTACAAAAGCTGACGACGCCTTAGTCTTTTTATGCGGCGACTTTAATGCCAACCCCGACTGGGAAGAGATGGATTTAGTGTATGATCTGTTTACAGACGTATACCCTATTTTTCATGAAAACCATTTAGATCCTGAGCATGGCACTCTAAACTTCAATCTCGATCACCAGGCCAGAAGGATTGACTACATATTTTTCAGCAACGAAAGTGCAGACCGGCTCGCGCCAAAGTCAGCCAAGATACTGTTAAATGAGTTGTCGGATACTGGCGTTTGGGGCTCAGACCACTTCGCTGTATTTGCTGAATTTGATATCCTGAGTGATGCTGATGATTTTGTATTAACCAATCTCGAGGACGACGTCGTCCTCATGGAAGGTGAACAAGCAGAAGTTGCAGTTCGATTCGAGCCCAAGACAGTAGGTGAAAAATCTGCATTCCTTGTTGTTGGAGACGTAGAAACACCCATCTCTGGATTGGCATTCGACGCTACTGTTCGAGAGTTTCCCTATTTGGAAGACTTCAGCGGACTGGGTAATGGACAATTGCCACAAGGATGGACGAGGTCCCACCCCAATTGGGGAGCGTTCAATAATAATGCTGCCGGTGGTGAAGCGCCAGAGCTTAATTTTTGGTGGCAACCCGTGACTACCGGAGTTTTATTCATCACTACACCGAGAATTGAAACACCAGGATTGGACAGCATGGTATTATCTTTTAGACATAGAATTGTGGACTTTGGTGATCCAGGGCCTTTTACATTGAGAGTGGAGAATATCACTGAGGACTCCACATACACCATTGTGGAGTGGGTAGACCCGGGTAACATTGACGCTAATCTTTTCAGTATACAGCTCAATAGTCAAGAGCATGGTATTGGCTCAGACCACATGCAATTATCTTTCGTTTTTGAAGGGACCACATCAGATATATCACAATGGGACATCGATGATATCAGGCTGGATGCTCTTGCAGCGATAGGTGTGTCGCCAGATGAAGGTGGGTTTCCCGATCAGGTTATTGATGAGCCGTCAGAGGCGATTACTTTCACCATATCTAATATTGGAGGTGACACATTGAGATTGAGCCCGGATGATATTAGGGTCGTAGGTGCTGATGAAGATGCATTTATTTTGACCAATATTGAAGCAGATATTACACTGGCGGCTGCAGAAGAAACATCTGTTAGTGTTGTATTCTTCCCGACTCGTGAAGGCATGCACACAGCAGACCTTCAGGTAGGATCTGTAGGATTACCACTTTCAGGAAATAGTGTTGATCCTACTATTAGAGAGATACCCTGGTTTGAAGGATTTGACGATTTGTTAGGTGGAGGTATACCTGTTGGGTGGCGTTCTACAGCTGTTAATTGGGGCACTTTTAACGCCTCAAATGCGGGAGGAGAAGCGCCTGAGATGGTATTCTGGTGGCAACCTGAGGGCGAGGGTGTATATCCATTGACTACACCAAGGATCATCACCGGAGAACTGGATAGCCTCCTGTTTTCCTTCAAATATAGAATACGAAATTTTGGTGCACCCGGCATTTATACGCTGAGAGTGCTGGCAATTGCCGACGGAGAAGAAAGAGTCGTACAAGAATGGGTGGATCCGGATTTTGTAGAAGCAACGACATTTTCTACCATACTGACAGCTGAAGAGCATGGTCTCGGTGCAGAAGATTTCAGATTGTCCTGGGTTTTCGATGGCAGGACAGATAATCTTACGCAATGGGATATTGATGATATCACCCTCGACACTATATCTAACGTACCAGTGCTTAGCGTTGAGCCCAATGTTTTAGACTTTGGCAATGTAGAGATAGAAGCTATATCTATGCCTTTAGATATTGTACTGACCAATACAGGAGGTGGCCAGTTATCCATTGACCCATTGGATATCTTCATAGAAGGCGATCAGGATGGTGATTTTATTTTTGATGACATCGAAGAGCCTATTCAGTTAGGACCACAAGAGTCTGCATTTATAAGCGTTACTTTTGCACCATTAGAGATAGGGCCTAAATCAGCAACATTCATCATAGCTCAGGATACTGTTTTATTAAGAGGAAATGCTACAGAGATTTCACCCTACTTTACTTATTCAGACTTTACTATTGTTGAAAATGGAAGAGAGTTTACCAATGTCGGCGGGTTTAGAGAAGTGGCAGGTATGTCATCCGGTAATTTGACTGCAGTTGATGTACAGGATATTGGTGAATTTGGCGGCGCTGCTGTTCAGCTCGATTATGATCTCTCCTTAGATGAGTCCAGGTCGGTTTACTTTATGTGGGCATTTCCTCCGGTTGACCTTAGTGCGTTTAATAGGATAGTGGTCATAGCTCGTGCAGAGCAAGAAGCAACGGATGTCAAAATCAGCCTGCAAGACACAGACGGTATAAATGCTGTGGATGGCGGTAGCCACAAATTTATAAGTATAGGTCAGGATTGGACACTACACGATATTGCTGTCGAGGACTTTGATCTGGAAGAATGGGCGGACAATCACCCGGACATGTCAAGAATTCAAAAGATTGACATGGAGTTTGTCAGGGATATTACAAATCCGGAGTCCAATTCTATCCTGGTGGACCTTATAGGCTTACATTTTGAGGAGACCGTTTCTACAGAGGATCCTGCATCTCTGGACAGCGAATGGCTAATGATGCCAAATCCTGCTAATAACACTGTATGGATTGATGTCCAGAATGAAGGAAGTTTAAGTGTTTACGATGTATCGGGAAGGATGGTCATCCATCAGGATGTCGGTCAAGGGTTAACGCGATTGAATATCGCCCATTTACCACCAGGTGCATACACGGTTCAGTACATACAAGGAAAGCTGACATCCAATAAAAAGTTGATTAAACAATAGACAGTATAAAAAAACAGGACGCTGATCAGCGTCCTGTTTTTTTATACTCAAAGTTTTTCGCGTTTAGCCCCGACTGAGCTTAATGGTTTAATTATCGCCCTCTGCTTCTGGCTCGTCTTTTATACCTAGCTTTTTCTTTACCAATGGTTCTATGTCAACCGTTTCGTTAGCAAACAATAATGACCCTGACCCTACATCAAAGATATAATGGAAGCCATTTTCTTTCGCAATCTCATCAATAGCATCCTGCAATCTTTCCAGGATCGGATTCATGACTTCCTGACGCTTTTCGATAATTTTTAATTGAGCTCGCTTTCTCATATCAAGAATTTCTTGCTCTTTCTCTTGAAATTCAGCTTGCTTGTTTTGAATCTGAATTTTAGTTAACTCCCCTGCATTAGCGAGTTGTACAAACTCTCTGTACTCCTCTTCGAAGGTTGCAACTAGCGTTTGCTCTTCCATCTCCAGACTGTCCTGGATACGATTAAGGGCTGCGTCTGCTTCCTTTATGTCAGGAAGCATGGACAATAGATTGCCCGAGTTCAAATGGCCCATTTTTTGCGACTGTGCAAAACCTGCATAGTTCAATGCTATCGCAAATAGGATGATACTGATCTTTTTCATATTTCTATTTGTTGTTATAGTGTGATGCAAAAACCTTTTCTGACCTTATCTATCGTCTGCTCTCCTTTGTCAGACGAGGCGCAAATATAAATGTTACACACTTTATTTTCAGTAATTTATAAGCATAAAAAAAGCCGGTATTTTCACCGGCTTGCTTCATTTATTTCTCTAGCTTTTCTTTATTTTCTATCCGCTCTTTCTCTCTGTCCTCCTTCATGCCTTCTTTCAGCTCACTTTCTACCGTGGCTCTGGCTTTATTAAACTCTCTAATCCCTTGGCCTATGCCCTTCATCAGTTCAGGAATCTTTCGTCCACCAAACAACAACAGTACGACCATTAATATGATGAAAATTTCCCATCCACCAGGTATGCCGATCAAAAATATATGGCTCATAATTCTAATTTTTTGCAAAGTTACAATTTAACCCGAATACTGTCTCTCTGGCACCGGGTTATTTAATTCATTCGTGGTCTCACCTCTAGTGTACCTATCAATGAATAACAATGCTTAATCGTTCCAAGTTTACTTTTTTAATCCGATCTCTCGCAGTCTTTCATTGAGATACTCTCCCGCTGTGATGGGTTCGTATGCCAGTGGACGCTCCGCTGTAACACATTTATCAAGACAAGTCAAGTCCATATCGCTTCTCGGATGCAAGAAGAAAGGTATAGACAGTCTCGGCTTGTGCCATTCCTCTCGTGGCGGATTGACCACTCTGTGTGTAGTAGATTTCAGATAGTTATTTGTTAGCCTTTGCAGCATATCACCGACATTCACTACGATCTCCTGATCTTCGGGCATGATATCCTGCCACTCATTTTGCTTATTATAGAGCTGAAGGCCACCTGCCGAAGCACCGACCAAAAGCGTGATCAAGTTGATATCTTCATGTGACTCTGCACGGATGGCCGACTTAGGCTCCTCTGTGATAGGTGGATAGTGAATGGCTCTCAGTATGCTGTTGCCATTGTGTATGCGCTGGTCAAAATAATCCTCAGATAGCTCCAGGTGTAGGGCAATAGCTTTTAACAAATGTCCACCAGCCTCTTCGAATGCGCGGTAAAGCTCGCCCCCAAGCTTAGTAAACTCAGGTATTTCAGTTACATGGATGTTATCGGGATATTCTTTCTTGATGGCATCCCCATCGATGACCTCCTGTCCGATCTGGTAAAACTCCTTGAGGTCACCTACATTTGATTGCTTAGCATGCTCTTTACCAAAGGATGTATACCCTCTCTGACCTGCTCCACCCTCTACTTCATATTGGCGCTTTGTGCCCTCTTCCAGCGCAAAAAACTGATTGGCTGCCGCATAAAACCCATCTACCAATTGCTTTGGTATACCGTGATTAATGATACCGACAAAGCCAACCTCGTGAAAGGCCTTCCCCAATTCGTCCACAAAAGCCTTGCGATCCGATGCATCCCCTTCAGTAAACTTTGATAAATCTACGAGTGGTATCGCTCTGTTTGACATATATTCTGTTTTTTATTTTATAATGTATCAAATATCATGCCTCTCTCATCATAATGTCAACCACTACAACTCCCAGGCAACTTCAGCCCCCAAATTTAAGCTTTTTTCTCTAATGGTAGCTCCTTAAGAATTCTGAAGTGCATTGGTTTTTTTAATATTTTGATTTGGGCGTGTCCCTTCGGGCCGGGCTATTCGCTTGTATTCACAGGTCGGTTGTCGGTTGTCAGTTGTCGGTTGTCGGTTGGGGTTGTTTACGCTTCGCTGTTTAGGCAAACGGTCGGCTATCGCCTCCGTTTGCTGTTTACGCTACAAGCACTCCGTGCTCTCCGCTGTTTAGGCTTGAAGCAGAATAAAGGCTTTCAAGTTTTATTTATAGGTTTGGTCGAGTTGTTTTGTCACGATTTTTGCTTCTTTCAGCGCAAAAATAGCGCCAAAACATTGGGTGATAAATTACAAACCCAGGGCTGACGCCCTGCGCTATTATGATGTCGCCTCTCTGAGGCTTGGAATTATCTTTGATCTGGAATCAGGTTAACCAAAGCACCTCGTACCACTATGTTACCAATTGACTTTTGACCTTTCACAGTCTTCCTTCTTTTATCTTTTTCCTTTTGTCTTTTATCTTCTAAAGTGACCTTTGACTTTCCGACTTTCGACTTTCCGACCAAAAAAGACACCCTAGAATATCTTCTTCGCTACAAAAAATATATCAAATAATTAATGGCTATACCAAGGCCTCTTAGCCCCTATGCTCCTCCGCTCCTAAGCTCCTATG
>SLDF01000173.1 GCA_007125435.1 Saprospiraceae bacterium | reverse complement strand
TTTTTTTCATCTGCATCTTTTTTTCTACTCCATAGAGACTTTGGTACTACACCAAACATAGCACCCCCATCTAGTTTTAATGTTCCCGCTTGAGCTATGGTTAATTTAGTGCTGTCTATCATGGTATTATTTTTTATTTGAAGCCAATGGTTTTCTCACTTTCTTTGAGTTTTTTCGAGAGGCCGATCATTTCCAGAGCTGTTACGGCTGCTTCTACGCCTTTGTTGCCGTGGGCTCCACCTGCTCTTTCCTCTGCTTGTTCCTGGTTATTGGGCGTCAATACACCAAAGATGAATGGTTTTCGTCTGACCAGTCCTAGCTGCATAAGGCTAGAGGCTACAGATTGATTGATGTATTCATTGTGGGAAGTCGAACCTTTTATCACACAGCCAAGACAGATGACGGCATCAGGGTTGTGCTTTTGATCGACGAGGCTTGCGCCAAGTGGCAGTTCGTAAGAGCCTGGTACGTACTCCACAAAGATTTGTTCTTGTGGCACGCCATGTTCAGTCAATGTAGCTTTGCAGCCTTGTAATAGCTGGTCAGTGATTTGTGAGTTCCATTTAGCTACGACGATACCAACCTTAAATAATTTACCGTCAGGTATTTGGTCGGGCTGATACTCAGATAGGTTTTTGTGTTCTGATGCCATATTTTATATGCGTTAATTATTGGATAAATAAAAAAAGCTCTTTGTTGTCAAAGAGCTTTTTTTTATATTTTGTTCATTGAAGCACCGCTTACATCTTAGCTTCCACTCTTGCAATATACCTTTCTACGGTTTGTCCATCGCTGGATTTAGGGTAGTTGTCTTTGATCGTTTGAAAGGCTTTTAGGGCCGCCTTCAAATCACCTTGTTGCTCATTAAGTATGGCAAGTTTTTTAAGATAGTGCGGTGTCAGGAAGCTATCATCACCTGCTTTCACTGCTCTTTCGTAATAAGATAATGCTTTAGCAAAGTCTTCTTTCTGTGCATATGCGTCACCTATAGCACCGTTGGTTACTATTGGCTTAAGGTGGCCTTTAGGCTTATAAGTTTTTAGATATTTAATGGCGTTGTCGTAGTCGCTCATATTTAAATAACAAACCCCTGCGTAGTATTTAGCCAAATTGCCTGCCTTCGTAGAGCCGTATTGATCAATGATTTGTAAAAAGCCAAGACCTTCATTTCCTGGATTGTTGAGAGCTAGCTGGAAAGAGTCTTTTTGGAACATGAACTCTGCCTGGAACATTTTTTCCATTGCCTCATTATTACGAGGGATTTTGTACAAGTTATTGTAGAAAAAGAAACCACCGACAATCAAAACAATAGCAGCAGCAGCTCCTATAATGATGTTTCTATTTTGTTCTACAAATCCTTCTGCTTTTTCTTTTACTTCAGTGATATCCACTAAAGTCTCTTCAGCCTGCTTATTTGTTTTCTTTCTTCTCTTTGCCATTTTCTTTTAGCGCTTTAAAAATTCGCACAAAAGTACACAAAATAATTATTTACCACCATATATGGACATAAAAGTCACATAATCATTTTTCCATTCATGTTGAGATGGGAGAGAGGCATTAAAGCACGACGGTTCAAAGTTCTTTGCGATTCATGGTACGTTTGTGCACCTTTTATGATCAAAAGTTTATTTCAATTTATCATTTTTGTCGATTTCTTCATTGGTGTTGTTCAATTCCTCATCTTTGGGTTTGTCAAAATGGTCATAAAGTGTAGGACCATACAATCTGGGCATTGCATACAACCCTTTTTTATATAGCTTTTCTATCTCTCGCGGATCCTTTGAAGATCCTATGGTTTTAACCCGTATTATGCATGTGAAAATCTATTACGGAAAGCGGGTTGAAGAGAGACTAACTGTTTGAGCAGTCACCATGATTAAACAATCGTCATAGCAATCCACAATCAGAAATGTAAAATAGATATCAAAAGGACCAGGGCGAGTTTTAGCAGCGAGCGGGGAGCTCTTGTATTTTAGCTTCAGAATCACAGCGGCGGTTTTTTTTCTTTTTTGACCTGCAGTAATAAAGAAAAGGCTAAAAGATTGTATAAAAAACCAAGGTCATAGCAACTAAATGTTCACAGTCACATGTATGTCTTTCTCACATGGTCTTATCTAGGAAAAAGGCTATAAACCGATTAGCCAATTGTTGATCCTTAGAGTTTTCATGTGTTAGTCCCCAGAAAAAAGAAGTGAGCCTCAATTTATCAAAAAAATCATCCGAAAGGCAGGAAAAAGGCATTGATAATATCTACAGAGTCTTGGCCAAAAAAAAGTGACCCTCGGGTAGAAGGTCACTCTCTATATTGTGCTTTAATGATCTAAATTAATCCTTCATGAATGGATAATCCTCCTGGATATAATTGTCTTCATATAGGGCGTCAGGAGATGGGTACTCAGAGTTTTCTGCAAATTCGACGGCATCGTCTATTTCTGCTTTGATCATGGATTTTATCTCCTCAATTTCACTTTCAGAGGCGATATTATTATCTAAAATCTTGGACTCTAGCATTTTGATGGGATCTTTTTCCATGTAAGATTTTAACTCGTCTTTTGATCTGTATTTTGCAGGGTCAGAAACAGAGTGCCCTTTATATCTATATGTTTTGACTTCGAGATAGTAAGGCCCTTTGCCACTTCTTACGTGTTCTGCCGCTTTGGTGAATGCTTCGTGTACAGCGACAGGATCCATGCCATCTACTGCTTCACTTGGCATATCATAGCTGAGGCCTAGCTTGTAAAGGTCCTCGACATTTGACGTCCTGGATACAGAAGTTCCCATAGCGTATCCATTGTTTTCACATACATATAATACGGGTAGATTCCATGTCATTGCCATATTGAAGGCTTCGTGCAAAGCGCCTTGTCTTGCTGCGCCGTCACCAAACATGGTCACACTGATCAAATCAGACTTCCTATATTTCTCGGCTAATGCCATCCCCGTGCCGATAGGTATCTGGGCACCGACAATACCATTGCCACCGAAGTATCTATGCTCGGCTGAAAAGAAGTGCATAGACCCCCCTTTACCTTTCACAGCTCCGGTTTCTTTCCCGAAAAGTTCTGCCATGCACGAGCGCGCAGACAAACCTTTCATTAGAGCTATACCATGCTGTCTGTACGCGGTCACGAGGGCATCATCTTGTTTTAACGCAGTCTCCATGCCGGCGGTCACTGCTTCTTGTCCAATATAGACATGGCAAAAGCCTCTAATCTTTTGCTTGGAGTACATCAGCAATGCACGCTCTTCAAATTTGCGAATGCGGAACATTGTCGTGAACCACTTCAAATAAGTATCTTTATCGTATTTCGTACCTTTTTTACTTTTTGTTTTCTCTGCTACTTCTGCCATTTGAAATCTTTTTAATTAAAAGCAAATATACAATTCTATTGCGATTTTACTATTTTCAACAGGCTCATGCTTCATTTTGTTATTTTTGTCTCCAATTTTATAGTGTTAAACCTTAACAGGTAAGATTTATAATTACAATTGTGCTAATGTTTTTTTAGGATAGGATACATTATAAATTTGAGTAGACATCAATAGGTGTGTTTTTCAAAATGTCGATTTTTTTACACGGGTCTTGCATCAGCGATGTGAAAGGGTGGCGACGTCAGGAGCCAGACTCTGCGTAACAATAGTGGAGCAGAGGCCGACCATTCCGGGAGCCCTGTAACGTAGCGACCCGTAACGAAGTGAAGGGTGATGCCCAAGCGATAAAATGAAATACACCTCATCAATAGCAAATATGTATATAGAAAAGCTAAAGTTAAGTAATTATAAGAATCATCAAGCTACACAGCTTAATTTGGATGAAAGGGTCAATATTTTTGTCGGGAATAATGGGATGGGCAAAACTAACCTTTTGGATGGATTGTATATGGTGTGCTATGGGCGAAGTTATTTTTCAACTAAAGAGATTCATATAAAAAACTATGATGCGGGTTACTATAGACTAGAGGCCAAGGTATACAAGCAGGGATCTCATGAAAAAGCCGTAGTCAAGCACGACGGTAAGCAAAAGCTGATAGAAGTTGATGATGTGGCTATTGAAAGTATGGTGGAATATCTAGGGAGATATCCGGTCATTATGATTAGCCCGGGAGATATAGAATTGGTGTATGGCGGCTCGGAAGTTAGAAGGAGGTTCTTAGATCAGATATTGAGTCAGGTGGATAAGACTTACCTCAAGCATTTGATGGCCTACAACAGAGTATTAAAGCAGCGCAATGCATTCCTTAAGCAGATGGGTGACCGGGCAAAACAAAACGCCCACCTCGTAGAGGCCTGGAACGTACAGATGGCCTCTCATGGTGCAGCAGTTTTTAATGTCAGACATAAATTTCTGGAGGAATTGGAGCTTTTATTTAAAAGTAAGTACGACTTATTGGGAGGTCAGCAAGATGATGTCGCCTTATCTTACAAAAGTCAGCTATTATCTGACGACTTTCATGAGGGCTTATCTAAACACTGGGAAAAAGATGTAGTATTGCGACGTTCTAACTTTGGTGTTCACAGAGACGATATTCTTCTACAAAAAGACAGTATGTTACTGCGCAAGGTAGGCTCACAGGGTCAAATCAAAACAGCGGTTTTAGCTTTGAAGTTGTCACAAATAGAACATATAGGGGCTACATTTGGTTATCTGCCTATTGTACTACTGGATGATATTTTTGACAAGCTTGATCCATTGAGAATTAAAAACCTCATCAAGGAGTTAGTATGTGAGCAGCAAGGTCAGATTTTTATAACGGATGCCTTTAAATTAAGATTAGTTGACTTGCTGCATGACATCAATTTACCATCTTATAAAGTATGGGTAATTCAGGACGGTGAGGCAGAACTTTTAGAGGCATAAAATAAGTCATCATGAGTGAGAAAAAGCTGGGCGATATTTTGAAAAATCTTTATCGGGATAAAGGTAATAAAGGACCTTATTACGAAGCTAAGATAAAGGCAAAGTGGGAAGAAATGTTCGGTCCAATTATTATTAGATATACATCTGGGATAAGATTGGAGAATCAGACCTTATTTGTCAAAATTACATCAGCACCTCTAAAAAATGAACTTGCAATGGGGAAGGAGCAAATATTAAGGACTGTCAATGAGAGTCTAGGAGAAGCGTACGTTGATAAAATCGTTTTTTTGTAAACCGAACTGTACTGCAAAATCTATGCAGTACAGTTCGGTCTTATTTATTTAGGCCTTGTCTTTTTTGACTTTTTTCTTGCCTTTGGTATTCATAGCCATTTTTACAGCTTCATAAGCATTAATGTAGCCTCCTGTAGCACACAGCTCGTCGAAACTTACTAAATCCTCTGTACCAGGTTTATATACTTTCTCAGTAACAGGTACAGCCGTTTTCATAATGATTTCTCTTACTTGTCTTGCCGTCAATTCTGGGAAATATGCACGCAGAATAGCTGCGACACCCGCAACCGTAGGCGATGCCATGCTTGTCCCCTGTAAGTGTCTGTAAGTATTACCCGGTACTGTGGAATAGATCTGTACACCTGGAGCAAAAATATCTACAGTCTTCGCTCCATAATTTGAAAAGCTTGCTGGCATTTTTTTGTCCATAGATGGCGAAAGCGCGCCCACTTCTATCCAGTTTCTTGCTTTTTTGGGCTTGAACCAGCCTGTCTTTTCATAAAACTTATTGGGAAAGTTGGGCTCTACATCGTTATTTTGATTGGAGTTTCCAGCTGCATGCACTAGAAGCACATCGTTTTTCTCAGCGTATCTCACGGCATCATCTACAACTTGCTTATCCCATGAATGGCCTTTTCCAAAAGACATATTGATAATAGATGCGCCATTATCCACAGCATACCTGATGGCATTGGCTACATCTTTATCTCTTTCATCACCATCCGGTACAGCTCTTATTGACATGAGTTTTACATGTCTGGCTACACCATATATTTCTTCTCCTTCATGTGATTTGGCACCAACTATACCGGCAACATGAGTGCCGTGCATGGCGTCAGGTCCTTCTACATCATTATTGCCATAAAATTGTTCGCTGGAATCTTCATAATTATCGCCAACTATATTTCTTGGATCGAAATCGGGGTTGTAACCAACATCCGCTTTTGTTCTGAAGTATTTCATTTGCTCGCCGAATTGGCCAAGTATTTCCTCTTTAAACACTGAAAACGTATCTACTTCTGCACCCGATGCCAAAACCTGAATGGCAAAACTTTTACCCATGGCCAGTGAGTTATTATCTCCCGGCTCTATGGCCTCTACATTTTCTAAGGTAAAAGGTTTTTCATCTCCAAACTCTTGTTCTAATGCACTAAGTGCCCCAGTTATTGTTGACATAGTGTTTACCATCATGTCGAATTGATTCTTTGCCTTTGCTCGTTCTCTTTCTACCTCTTCCTTATACTCCAGATAACGATCGTACTCTTCTTTTTCATCCTTTGATAATTGCTCAGGATCAGCATCTTCATACTTAGCTCTATATTTGGCATATAGCCTGGTGACTTCATATGTGTCACCTGATACATTTTTGCCATTTGGACCACCAATAAAGTTCCATCCATATACATCATCTACATAGCCGTTGCCATCGTCATCGATTCCATTGTCAGGAATTTCTCCCTCGTTGACCCATATGTGAGGGCTTAGACCATCATGGGTATGTTCTACTCCTGAGTCAATTATAGCAACTATAACTGTGTCTGCTTTTTTATTGGCAAGTAACTTGTCAAATGCTTTATTTGCAGAAACACCTGGGAATCCATCATCCTTGGCGTCCAGTAAATACCAATCATTTGGCAGTTGAGCAGTCAATCCTAAGGTGGAAAAAATAAAAACGAAGGCTATGAACAAGCTTTTACAATTTATATTCATTGTTTATGTTGATTTTAATTAAAAAAATGGCTTTTATTATTCATATTTGCGAGGCGAAGGTAATGATTTAACCTGAAATTAAACATCAGAATCGGGCATCATCATCAAACCGAAGACTAAATAAATATTTTGTCCACTTAGACGGTTTTTGACGATGATACAGGTCTGAGTTGAGTATAGAAGCATAGTTTTATGGTTACTTTATTTTATAATCATTCTCGTACATGAAAATTCAATCTGCTTTTATCGTTATCTCTCAACTCGTTGTTTAATATCTTGTCATAATCATAGACAATTTACAAACGAAGCAATTTGTTATTAAGTTACTTTGTAAAATTGCTCCTTACATTTTCATAATTTAAAGGATAACGGTTTGGGATGATGTTGATTGTGTCCTTCGACTTACAAGTGAGCAGCTGATGAGTGTTTTTGTATTTTAGGTTAATGACTAATTTTTTATTCTTTTGAAACATTTGTTTCTGATATTCTTTATAGGCATCTCTATAAGCTTGCATACAGGCCAGCTTCAAGCTCAATCACTAGAAGTTGGGCTAGGTTTCGGTTTGTCTACCTATGACGGAGAATTGACACCACCGACGTTGATAGGCAGGTTTTTTATACTAGAACCGGGCGTTACTGTATTTTCAAAATATAATTTCAATCGATATTTGACAGGTCGATTTAGCTTTGTAGCAACATCCATAAGGGGAGACGACGCTAAGAGTAACTCACCATGGCGAGAGAGGAGGAATCTAAGCTTTCACACCCAAATTTATGAATTAGCCTTGATGGGCGAATGGAATATATTTGGCTTCTTTCCCAATAAAGAAGGTAACTCTTTTACACCTTATTTATTCGGTGGCATCGCTTTTTTTCACTTTGACCCCACTACTATTTTCAATGGGGAGGTCGTAAGGCTTCAGCCTTTAGGCACTGAGGGACAGGGTTTGCCTCAATTTCCAGATCGAGATTTCTATAGCTTATATCAGATAAGCATACCTTTTGGTGGAGGGCTAAAATGGGCCGTATCTGATCGTCTGACTATTTCTGGGGAAATTGGTTGGCGTAAAACATTTACTGATTATTTAGATGATGTCAGTACGACTTATGTGCCATACGATGTGCTACTAGAAAACAGAGGAGAGTTGACAGCTCAGGTGGCTCGCAGGGCATGGCAGGTTACCGGTATTGCTCCAGAGGATTATGTGCCTCGTGATCATGAAAGAAGGCAAAGAGGATCCCCTGGTACAATGGACTGGTATATTACCGGATTTGTTAAACTTTCCTACCAATTGTATATGTCGGACCTCACTGCAAATCGCACCAATTGTAAGTTTTGAGCTATCGAAAAATAAAGGTTTAGACTCCTACTTGTTGGTGTATTTTATGTTGTCGCTTTGGGCATCACCCTCCTCCTGTCGTCGTCGGGTCGCTATGCTACGGGGCTCGCTGTTCGCTCGGTCCTACGGACTCACTCGCTATCACTCGTGACCCGCTCCGCAGCGCTGATGCAAGCCTGTAGAAAAAATAATTTTTTGGAATGCAAACTCTTATATTGCTCGGGTTCATGAAGTTATATGCTTAGGTTAGCTATCAGATATAACCATTATTTTTGGATCACTTATTTTTTCTGGGGACTAACACATAAAAAGTCAAAAGATCAACAATTGGTTAATCGGTTCATAGCTTTTTTTCATGATAAGAACA
>SLDF01000307.1 GCA_007125435.1 Saprospiraceae bacterium | reverse complement strand
GCCAAGCATATATATAAAGCACTTCTCATCATTCTGTATTAGCTTTTTTATGAATAAAAACAATAAAACCTTTGACTCCAAAACGACAACTTGCAATGGTTAGTTTGCATTCATGCCCTATCTCAGAGTCGGCCACAAAGTTAAAAGACCTTACCGACATAGAGGTAAGACTGATTACAATCATTTTGTTAAAAATACGGTGGTCAGCTTAGGTGGTGATTGAATTTGATGGTTTTATGAGTGTGATGAGGTTCTGGGCGTGACCTCTCACTGTTGTAAGGGGGTACGTCAAAACAACAAAAAATGAGAATACATACAATTCACAAGAGTATATTTCAAAATGTCGTTTTTTCTGGTCATGCATCAGCGCTGCGGAGCTGTGCCGACCGAAGGAAGGCAGTCCGCAGGACCGAACGAATAGTGAGTAGCGTAGCATAGCGACCCGGAACGAAGAGGAGGGTGATGCCCAAAGCGACTAATTGAAATGCACACATTCACAAGAGTATAAAATATAAGTCATGAAAATAGCTTACATTTGCGTCTGATAAATCTAAACGAAATAAACTTATGAAATCTATTACACCTGTAAATATCCTTTTGATCATAGCTGTAGTGGTCTTGTATATTTTGCACTTTACCGGCAAGGGTGAAAGTACCACAGAGAATGGTGGTGACATATACTATGTGAACATCGATACGCTGTCTGAGAAGCTGATATTTTTCAAGGAGAAGCAAAAGGAATTGGAACAGAAAGAACTGGCTGCAGACCAGAACCTTCGTGAAAAGTCAATTGCTCTGGAAAAAGAGATCACGGCCTATCAAAGGAGGGCTCAAGGTGGCTACATGACGCCAAAACAGATGCAAGCTGAGGAGCAAAAGCTGGGCGCGAAGCAACAGGCATTGATGGCTGAGCGTGATAGTGTAGCAACCATGCTCATGATGGAAAGTCAGGCCATCAATGATAAATTCATGAAAAAACTTAGGAAGGAAATCGATGGGTTTCACAAACTCTCAAATGCAAAGTTAATACTAGCTTATTCGGACCAAAGCAATATCCTGCATGCAGACAAGGGCATGGACATCACAAAAAAGATCATTGAAAAGATGAATACTGAGGATTGATCTCGGTGCAAGGGTATAAGCCGTATCTTTCGATAGAACTATTTGTTACAAGATAAGATAATCTGGTTATTTTACGCCAGTTTCTCGCCAGCATTCTTTGAATCGATTATGAAGCTGTTGTTTTATTTATATTGATATATGGTATGACAGAAGCATAATTGATGTGAACAACCATTATCACAGGACTACTTAATAACGATATGATATGAAGATCGCATTAATCGCTCACGATGGTAAAAAGACCGAATTGGTTACATTTGTGATGCAAAATAAAGAATTATTCGATGGTGTACAGGTCTATGCCACCTCTACGACAGGTAGTTTTCTGGAGACTGCGGGGTTAAATGTAACAAAAGTACTTAGCGGACCTAAAGGCGGTGATGCCCAGATTGCTGCGTTGGTGGCGACCGGAGAAATAGAAGTGGTGTTTTTCTTTCGCGACCCTCTGGACAAACACCCGCATGAGCCCGATGTACAGATGCTGATGAGGATATGCGATGTACACAATATACCTCTAGCGACTAATCCCGCAGCTGCCAGACTGGTCATGGCTTCACTGAGACAGTAAAGACCCGTTGACGCCTTCGTTATTGTTCCAACTCTTCTTTTAGAATTTTGTATAATTGTCATCGGACAATGTAAAAAACCATGACGCGAAAAGAATACGACGCCATGTCACATACTCTGCCTCGCCAACCCGGTGTCTATAAGTTTATAGACGCTGAGGGGACAGTTATATATGTAGGCAAGGCTAAAAATCTAAAAAACAGAGTTGCGTCTTACTTCAATGCATCAGGGCGAGCGATGAATAAAACTAGAGTGATGGTAAAAAATGCCGCCACTCTGGAGTTCATCATAGTTAACAGTGAGCAAGATGCACTCCTGCTCGAAAACACCTTAATCAAAAAGTTTCAACCGCGCTATAATGTCAGTCTGAAAGACGGTAAATCCTACTCTTACCTATGCATCAAACAAGAGCGATTTCCAAGAGTATTTTTTACTAGAAAAGTCATACGGGATGGCTCGACATACTTCGGACCATACACATCGAAGTGGCGTATGAAGATGATCATGGAGGTGGTGAGAAAGATATTTCCCCTTCGGACCTGTACATTTAATCTAAGCGAGCGCAATATCAACAATGGCAAATTCAAAGTATGCCTGGAATACCACATCAAAAACTGCAAAGGTCCATGCGAAGGTCTTCAATCAGAAGAAGAATACATGGATAATATTGACCAGATAAAAAACATACTGAGAGGAAACTTTGCGCCGGTGAAAGATTATCTGAAAGCACAAATGGCTCGACAAGCAGAGCAAATGGCATTTGAAGATGCGCAGATCACTAAGGATAAGCTGTCCTTATTTGAAGACTATCAGGGTAAGTCTACAGTGGTATCTTCTACCGTTAGGGATGTCGATGTCTTTTCTATAGCTACATACGAGGATGAGGCCTTCATCAATTATCTGAAGGTGGTCAATGGCGTATTAATCAATACCTACACCCTGGAGCTGGACAAAAACCTCAATGACGACAATGATACTATTCTGATCTATGCGATCGAAAAGCTTAGAGAGCGATTTGACAGTATAGCTCCAGAGATCATTTTACCCATGGATGTCAAGCTTTCTGATGAAGAAGTTGCCATCACAGTACCTCAGCGAGGTGATAAGAAAAAGCTCTTAGACCTATCACAAAAAAATGTGCAGTACTTCGTCTTGCAAAGGAAAAAAGAGAAACTAGCGAGACAAAACAAACAAACACCTGTTGAGCGCAAACTGAAGACACTCAAAGAAGATCTACAAATGGATCAAACCCCACTGCACATCGAGTGCTTTGATAACTCTAACATGCAAGGCAGTAATCCAACAGCTTCGTGTGTGGTCTTCAAGAATGCTAAGCCATCAAAAAAGGATTACAGACACTTCAATATAAAGACGGTTGTCGGCCCGGATGATTTTGCCAGTATGGAAGAAATAGTCTATAGAAGATATAAGCGCCTCCTGGATGAAAAGGCTTCACTGCCTCAGCTTATTATCATCGATGGTGGCAAAGGGCAATTGAGCTCAGCTGTCAAGAGTCTAAAAAAACTCGACATCCTGGACAAGGTCACCATTATCGGTATTGCCAAGAGATTGGAAGAGATTTTCTTTCCGGGTGATCCCCTACCTCTCTACATCAATAAAAAGTCGGAATCACTAAAGATCATCCAGCAAGCTAGAAATGAGGCGCATAGATTTGCAGTGGAGCACCATAGAAATCGACGCAGTAAAAACTTCCTGGGTACGGCCCTGACTCAAGTACCGGGAATCGGTGAAAAAACAGCCAAGAAGTTACTCACCCATTTTGGCTCTGTGAAAGCTATAGAGCAAGCTGATTTTGCTGAGTTACAAAATATAGCGGGGAAGAATGTAGCACTTAAAGTTCGTCAGCACCTCCAGGAAGGGCTTAACGAAGAGGAGTGATATTCCTCCAAAAGGAGGATAAAAGTTTTATTAAATTCAGAAAACAAACGATATCTGCATATAGATCTATTCCTGTTTTTTACGGTACTTCCCTTCTTTCCATGACTTGAAGAAGTCCCGCCAGGCCAGTGGATTAAAAATATTTTGCTGAGGCATCTGACCAATAGTGTAGTAATCTCTGGCTTGCTGCTGTAAGTGCATCGTGCCTGTTTCTACACCGTCTTTAGGCACACCTTCTCTGAGCTTTGAAAGTGTTTTTTCATTGAGATTAGCTATTGCTCTGTCATACATTTCGTCGCTGACATCCATCTCTAGAAACTCAATCCTAAAATGCTCACGGCTTGGCCATGGATAGATCATAGTCACCGGTAGGGTCAATGTATCTTCTACCATCAAGTGCATAATGTAGTATCGGTTGTCTTTTAGGTTGCGTGGCAGCTCATATTCGGCTGTTTTAAATCCCACCGCAGAGAAGACAACAGTGTCTCCTTTAGAAGCCACAATGGAGAAAAAGCCATCCAGATTAGCATAGGTTCCTCTTTGTGTTCCTTTGATGGTAATATTGGTGAAAGGTAAGGGCACAAGGTCATTCCCCTCTTCTGTTAAAACTAAACCGGAGAACTGAAGTAAAATGGTATCGCTCTGTGCATTAACCACAAAAACGGAAAGGACCAGACCAACTATTAAAAGAAATTGCTTCATATCTGTAATTTGTTAGCTGCTTTCTTAACGATAAAGAGAAAAGCGGCCTTGATAATATGCCGACATGGCCAAATCAACTCAAATCGACAAGCTAATATAATATATGATACACATATTAACGAAAATCGGTGGTTAAAGTATCCGAGAAAATGATTTATTTATAGAATTGCTTGATTACATATCACTAGATTACCCTCTGAAAGGCATTCATACCTTCCACCTCTAGTCGTTTAGAAGTAGCCTAAAGCGTTCATTTAGAATTCCCAAATGCCAAGTGCATGCTGCAAAACCTCTCTCATCTTATCGACATAGATAAAATTCATATCACCGATGTAGTCCTTTTCAATTTCGTTGACATGCTTTTCATTTTCCTTACAGAGGATAACATTGGTGACTCCTGCCCTCTTCGCTGCAAGTATTTTTTCTTTGATTCCTCCAACAGGTAACACTTTACCTCTTAAAGTAATCTCTCCTGTCATAGCGATACCTGGCTTTACGGATTTTTTACAAAAAGCAGATGCAATCGATGTGAGCATAGTCACACCGGCTGATGGACCGTCTTTGGGTATGGCTCCCGCCGGCACATGGATATGAATATCTGTATTCTCGAAAAGTTCCGGTGCTATACCAAGGGAAGCTGCATTGGCCTTGATAAAGCTGAGGGCCGTAGAGGCAGACTCTTTCATGACATCACCCAGGTTCCCCGTCAATATCATCTTACCTTTACCCTGACTGAGACTTGACTCAATAAACAGAATATCTCCTCCGGCTGGTGTATATGCAAGACCAACCGTGACACCCGGTACAAGTTTCTCTTCATAGAGGTCATTCGTATACTTTTCCGGTCCGAGTATATCCTTGACCATGTCGACTGATATAGTTTTTTTAAAGGATTCTTCGGTAGCCACTTTTCGAGCAATGTGCCTCATGACATCTGCAATCCTTCTATCGAGGGATCGCACGCCTGACTCTCTGGTATAGTGCTGAATGAGGTACTCTAAAGCATCTTCCTTTAATACTGCTTGTCGCCCGGAGAGTCCATGCTCCTTGCGCTGTGCCTGTATGAGGTGTTCTTTAGCTATGTGTACTTTCTCCTCTACGCTATAGCCGCTCAGTTCGATAATCTCCATCCTATCCAATAATGCGGGCTGAATAGAATTAAGCGTATTCGCTGTCGCTACGAACATGACTTTAGACAAGTCGTACTCCATCTCCAGATAATTGTCATAGAACGTCGAGTTTTGCTCCGGATCTAAGACTTCAAGTAATGCCGAGGAAGGATCTCCCCTAAAGTCCTTACCTAACTTGTCTATCTCATCCAAGATAAACACCGGGTTCGACGTACCGGCCTTCTTGATCGACTGAAGTATTCTACCCGGTAAGGCACCAATGTAGGTCTTACGGTGGCCACGGATCTCGGATTCATCATGGAGTCCGCCCAGAGACATTCTGATGTATTTGCGCTTAAGCGCTCTTCCTATTGATTTACCCAGTGAGGTTTTACCTACACCCGGAGGGCCAACAAGACATAAGATGGGCGCCTTCATATTGTCCTTGAGCTTCAGTACGGCCAGGTGTTCAAGTATCCTGTCCTTGACCTTATCCAGACCAAAGTGATCTTCGTCTAATACCTTTTTAGCACGCTTCAGGTCAAAATCATCCTTGGATACATGTTCCCAGGGCAAGTCCAGCATAAAATTGAGATGATTCAGCTGGATACTGTACTCAGCAAACTGGGGATTGGCCCTTTTTAACCGCTTCAATTCCTTTTCAAAATGCTCTTTGGCGTCTTTAGGCCACTTCTTTTTCTTTGCTCTGGTCTCTAGCTCTCTTATTTCCTCTTGCCCCGGATTATTGCCTAGTTCTTCTTGTATGGTTTTCAGTTGTTGGTTCAGGAAATAATCGCGCTGTTGCTTCTCTATATCCTGTCTCACCTTACCCTCTATCTTATCCTTTAGCTCCAGAAGTTGGAGTTCACCGTTGAGATGCTCCAGTACTTTTTTAGCCTTAGTAGTAAGGTCATTTTCTTCCAGTATAGCCTGCTTTGCTTTAGGGTTGACATTGAGATTAGAAGCGATGAAGTTGACCAGGAAGACATTGTTATCAATATTTTTTAAAATTACCACGGCTTCTGATGGGATATTAGGAGACAGCTCGATGATCTGTTTAGCTACGTCTTTGAGCGTAGAGATCAATGCATCAAACTCTAGTTCGACAGCAGGCTTAGCATAGTCTATAGGTTTTATGGCTGCGCGTATATAGGGCTCTTCTTGTTCGACCTGTAATAATTGACTTCGTCGACGACCTTGTAATATGGCTGTAGTATTGCCATCCGGCATCTTTAGCATTTTCACGATTCTGGCCACTGTACCAATTTCGTAAAGCTGAGCTACAGATGGGTCTTCTATTTGAATATCCATCTGAGTATGCACACTGATAAGCTTATCCGAATCATGGGCTACTTTGACAGCTTTCAATGATTTATCTCTACCCACAGTGATCGGTATGACCACACCGGGAAATAATACGGTATTTTTTAATGGTAGCACAGGGATAGTGTCCGGTAGCTCTTGCTCTGTCTCTGCATCACTTTCATCCATCGTAATGATTGGCATGAATTCTCCTTCATCTCCCATACCTGGCGTTAAAAACATATCTTCAAACATATAATTGGTTGTTCGTGTAGCAAATCTATTTATCGGTCTGACAAAGTGGACATTCAGAAAATACCGATTATCAAAATTATTGTCGTCAGACAGATGCCTTACCATACTACAAAAGCCGTGCTAATGAAATAACAATTCAGCATATAAGACACAATGACAGTAATATAATATAAACATGTCAAACCGTCGCACCAACTTTCCTTATTTCGCACCAAAAGTCTCTGTTGGCTCCAACACCCAATGTTGGCACCTCACAGCACAGAATATTCTATGCAATTTATCGAACATTCAAAGCAAATGTTTGTTATAATAACAAAAATATAAATCATGGGAAAAGGAGATAGAAAAACAAGAAAGGGAAAAATTTGGTTGGGGTCATATGGCGTCAGAAGAAGGCGAAGAAGAAAAAGCCAGAAGACAAGTCGGTCAAGCTTTGATTCTCAAAGGTCATAACCACCAATAAGTAATCAACATTCAGAGCATGATTCTAAACCATGTTCGAATTTCTATGTATAATTTTAAATAACACATCAAGGATTATCACTCTCGACTGATTCGCAGAGTGGTTGTTCTTTTCATTCATTCACTTTAAATTACACAAAAACTATTGGAACCATTAAAAGATAAAGTGGCCTACATAACAGGTGGCACTAAAGGTATTGGCTTTGGTATTGCCGAAGCTCTTTTAGAAAAAGGCATGAGAGTTGCCATTACAGGGAGAAGTCAAGATACAGTAGATGCAGCTAGAAAACAACTATCCCCCACAGCTGACGTGATCGGTATCGTGGCCGATGTCAGGTCTATGGATGCACAGGACAAGGCCATCAAGCAGATACTCGACGCATGGGGGCAGATTGATTTAGTCATTGCCAATGCTGGAATAGGGCACTTTACCGATATAGAGTCCATGTCACCGGAACAATGGCATGAGACCATTGATGTTAATCTCACAGGCGTATTCAATTCTATCAAGACTACTGTCGATTCATTAAAAAAGAGTCGGGGGTACTTCACCACCATTGCGAGCCTAGCCGGGACTAATTTCTTCGCAAAAGGCGCAGCTTACAACGCCAGTAAATTTGGTTTAGTGGGCTTCACACAGGCCGTCATGCTTGACCTTAGGAAGTATGGTATCAAGACCACGACCATCATGCCGGGCAGTGTATCCACCTATTTCAACGACCACCAGCCAAGTGAAGCAGATGCCTGGAAAATACAACCCGAAGATATAGGACAGATGGTTGTCGATTTACTAGAGATACACCCCAGGTCGCTACCTTCCAAAGTAGAAGTCAGACCTACCGTTCCTCCATCGGCAAAGTAGGAATCATCAATGTCGATTTAGATGTACAAGTTTTAGATGAAGGGTTTTGGGCGTGCCCCCTTACTATCGTGCGGGGTCGGGCTATTCGTTTGTATTCACAGGTCTGCCATAGATTGTCGCTGCTGTTTTGAGTGGCTTCCGTTCGGTCGCCCCTCCCTCCAGCGCTCCACTAACTATGCCAGCCCTGTTCATATCACTTCTATCCCTCACGCAGAAGAGAGCATTCAGCTGCAAGCTTCAAGCTACAAGCTGCTAATTAGTTGTATTATGTTTGCGCCTGCATTCGGCATTCGCCTCATTCCGGCTGTT
>SLDF01000006.1 GCA_007125435.1 Saprospiraceae bacterium | reverse complement strand
CATCGGTCGCGTAGCACTTAAGGCTATGCTCTCTCTTCAGCACTCGTCTAAAGTAAAATTCTCTAAGCTCTAGCTCTTTTCAGACGACATCAAGTGTAGCCAATGGCTATGCGCGTATTTTTTATTCTCGATCTCACTCAAAATAGCTGCGACTTAGATCACACGACGGCTATTTTCAGACTCATTATGGGGCTCGCTATTCGCTCGGCCTCGCTTACGCCAAGGCTCCATCGAGTCTGGCTTCGCATTCGCTTCGCCACCCACTCCACAGCGCTGATGCATCACCAGATGAATCGTTATTTTTAACTAATCCCTTACCAGACAAATAGGATATACTAAATTACCATCAGCGAAGATGGCAGGTGGAGGGTATGGTCTGTGCTGAGCTAAATAACTAATGAAGAACTAATTATTAATCAAAACTGTTGTCAAGCAAAATTTTATCATTTTGCACTCAAGATGTTGGAGATTTTAAGGTACCTTCCAATTAATCGAATGACTTATTTTCTTGAGATGCCAACTCTACAAGGATTTTGTACTCTGCCGGTGTAAGGCCATCAAGGCAATACTTGACAGGATCAACCGCTCTATCATTAATATGTACTTCATAATGTAAGTGTGGAGCAGTTGAAGTTCCAGAATTACCTACTGTTCCTATTTTTTGTCCTTTTTTTACAAAGTCACCTTCCTTGACATCGAAGTCATACATGTGAGCATAAAGTGTCTTGAAGTTATAACCGTGATCAATAATTACGTGCTTACCGTATCCGGTTCTACTCATATTGACAGCTATGACTTTACCATCGCCAGTGGCTCTGATTGTAGTTCCCACGGGAGCGCCAAAGTCTATACCGGTATGCATTCTCGGAATCTTATAAACTGGATGAATACGCATGCCATATCCTGATAGGTAAGGTATTTTCTTATCATTATGACCTGCCTGGACAGGTTTGATGGATGGAATGGCATTGAAGTAACTTTCGCGATCATTGGCAAGAAATAACAGTGAATCCAATGATGCTTTTTGAACCTCTAATTTGACTTTTAATGCTGAAGCTTTAGAAATTGACGATTTGAGTGTTTTAAACGAATTCTTGTAAGGTGTAACATTATAAGCAAGGTCGTGTCCACCAACCCCTGCATTCCACATAGAAGAGTCTATTGGATCTATCCCAAATACAAGTCTGTGAACATTGGCATCCTTCAATTGAAGCTCATTGACCAGATCTGTCATCTCATCAAGTTGAGCATTCAAAGTGTGAAACTGGAACTTCATTTGTTCAATTTCACGCATAAGAGATTTTTCTTTTGGAGATGGGAAAACTTCATTTGCTACATAGAAGAACAATAGTCCTGTCACTACTACTGCTGAAGTCATAGAAATCCACTTGAACAGTCTTCTTCTTAATGGTTTCTCAAATTTTTCGTAACTAAGCGTGTGTGGATTGAAAATGTACTTATCACTCCTCATATAAAGTTTCATTGGTTTTACACCTAATTAAATTAGGTGTAACGGTTTTGTAATTAAGGCAATTAATTTTGTGTCTTAATTGTTGCTTGTAATCTACTGAAAGCGACACGAAATTAATACATGGGTGCAATATAACAAAACTTTATTTTATTGACATAATATATAGAAATATTTTTTAAACTGTTATCAGCTGATTCATATACTGATACCTATAATTATACAATGCGAAATAGGTAAAAATTATTTTTTCACTATTCAATAATAAAGTATTGCTAAATTTGCCCAATTTTATAGAACACACGATACTAACTGAATTTCTATCAATTGGTTGGATATTATTCAAAATCTTTGTGAAATCATTTCAAACATAACGACATGACCTCCAATGAAATAAGACAAAAGTTCCTTTCCTTTTTTGAGTCCAAAGCGCATAAGATCGTACCATCTGCCCCTTTAGTCAATAAGACAGACCCTACATTGATGTTTGTCAATGCCGGTATGAACCCCTTCAAAGATTATTTTCTTGGTAATAAAAAACCAAAGCATAAGAGAGTGGCGGACACTCAAAAATGTCTCCGGGTATCTGGTAAGCACAATGACCTGGAGGATGTTGGTATAGATGGGTATCACCATACCTTATTTGAAATGTTGGGAAATTGGTCATTCGGTGATTATTTCAAGAAGGAAGCTATTGAGTGGGCATGGGAATTGTTGACAGAAGAGTTGAAACTTGATAGAGATAGACTTTATATCACTGTATTTGGTGGTGATGAGAAGGATGGCCTACCTGCTGATGACGAAGCTCGCCAAATATGGACAGCTTTGATTGAAGATGACCGCGTCCTGAATTTCGATAAAAAAGACAATTTCTGGGAAATGGGTGCTACAGGGCCTTGCGGACCATGCTCAGAAATACATATGGACCTGCGACCGGACAGTGAAAGGCAAAAGGTGGATGGCAAGTCTTTGGTCAATATGGATCACCCCGATGTTATCGAAATTTGGAACCTTGTTTTTATTCAATTCAATAGGAAAGCGGACAGTTCTTTAGTTCCACTACCTAACAAACACATTGATACGGGAATGGGCTTTGAACGCCTTTGCAGGGCTATACAAAAAGTGCCTTCTAATTACGATACCGATGTGTTTACACCACTGATTAAGAAAGTTGAATCTCTCTGTGGTCTTTCATACAGCCATAGCTTTGACCTTTCTAGCAAAAAGGATATTGCCTTTAGAGTGGTTGTTGACCATGTCAGAGCAGTAGCCTTCGCAATAGCCGACGGCCAAATGCCTTCAAATACCGGTGCAGGCTATGTGATTAGAAGGATTCTCAGGAGAGCAGTGAGGTATTACTACTCATTCTTATCAGTTGATGAGCCCCTTTTGTACAAATTGATTGCTGATATGGCAGATCAATTGGAAAACATTTTCCCTGAACTAAAAGCACAAATTGACCTCATTGAAAAAGTTATACTCGAAGAAGAGAGATCATTTTTAAGAACTTTAGAATCAGGACTTAAGCGTTTTGACCAGTTAAGACATGATGATAAAGTAATCAATGGTGAAGATGTATTTGAACTTTACGACACATTTGGATTTCCTGTGGATTTGACCAGGCTATTGGCAAGTGAACAGGGATTGATTATCGATGAGTCTGGTTTCGAAAAAGCTCTTGAAGATCAACGAAGCCGATCTCGAGCAGATGCAAAAACTGATTTCGGAGATTGGACTATTATCCATGGTGACCACGGTCTTACTCATTTTTTGGGATACGACTCTCTTCATGTAGAAGATGCTCATATATTGAAGTATCGCGAAGTGGATAAAAAGGATAAAAAGGAGTACCAAGTTGTCCTGGATAAGTCTCCATTTTACCCGGAAGGCGGAGGGCAAGTTGGGGATAGAGGCTTGTTAACAGTGGGCGATGATAAGATCAAAGTTATCAATACAGTCAAGGATAATGATATGATTATTCATATTGTAAATAGATTGCCAAGTGATACCAGAAAGCCAGTGAAGTGTGAGGTAGACGACACTTTAAGGCAGAGGACAGAAAACAATCACACAGCGACTCACTTGTTACATGCCGCCCTTCGTGAAGTGTTAGGCACACATGTTCAGCAAAGAGGGTCTCTTGTCCATCCTGACTACTTAAGGTTTGACTTTTCCCACTTTCAGAAAGTCTCAGATGAAGAGCTCAAGGCCATAGAGGACATGGTTAATGATAAGATCAGAGCAAACATCAAGAAAAATGAAGCTCGTGAAGTTAGCATGGCATTTGCGCAGGAAAATGGTGCCATGATGCTCTTTGGTGAGAAATATGGAGACAAGGTTCGAATGATTACATTTGACCCCTCATACTCTGTTGAGTTATGTGGAGGCTGCCACGTTGAATCTACCGGCCAAATTGGTTTGTTTAAGGTTCTATCTGAATCAGCCATTTCAGCTGGTATCAGACGTATAGAGGCGGTTACTTCTCAAGCTGCTCTCGAGTGGGTTAATCAGCAATTGAATGAACTCTCAGAAGTCAAGCAAAGTTTAAAAAATCCGAAGGAAGTTGTCAAAGCCGTTCAGCAGCTCAATGATGAGGTTAAGTCCCTGCGCAAAGAATTGGACGCTATGAAGGCAAAAAGTGCCGGTAATCTCAAGTCAGACTTATTGAATTCTATGCAAAAAGTGGCTAACGTGAAGATTATCCATTCCATTGTGCCACTTGATGATAGCAAACTGGTTAAGTCACTTGTTCACCAATTGACCAATGAAGAAGAGGATATGGCTGTTATCTTAGGTAATGAATCGAATGGAAAACCCATGATCAATATTGGATTCAGTAAGAACATTGCGGGTGATAAATTACATGCCGGTAAAATTATCAAAGAAATTGGTCCATTAATTAAAGGTGGTGGTGGAGGTCAACCATTTCTAGCAAGTGCTGGTGGATCTGATATCAACGGTTTGAAACCGGCTCTTGAAAAAGCTGTTTCAATAATTGAAGCATCATTGTAAATGAAAATATAAAACTAAAATGGTAGGCTTCTTAATATTTCTTGTTATAGGTCTCTTTGCCGCTCTCTTGTTTCTCAATGTATACTTTAGAGTTAAAGTGTTGAAGAAGTACAAATATCTGGTCAACAACCGTGTAGAGTTTAAAACAACAGATATTTTTAATAAAGAGAAAATGGAAACGGAGGTCTACCCTAAATATCCAAAGCATAAACATGAAATAGCTGAGTTTGTAAGGCATATTAAATACTCAGTAAATGTAGCCATTTTACTCATTTTACTCATTACCATTTTTGGTGGTATTTTGATGTATACCAGGTGAAGAAGTGCTTTTTAATGTGTTGATGTCAGTGAGCATATATCGAGCCCCTGAGATATGTTTTGCACCTGTTATTACCTAATTGATTTGCACATCTATGATTGGACTAACATGAACGAAAAAGAATAGTCAATATGAACGATAAAGTTAAAATAGGCCTTTTTGGCATTGGGCACTTAGGAAAAATACATCTAAAGTGCTTACAGATGTTATCTGATAAGTTTGAAATAGTCGGTGCTTATGACCCGGACACTAAGACGACTGAATTTGTTAATAAAGAATTTAACATACCCATTTTTGATAACATTGACCATTTGTTAGATAGGGTAGAGGCGGTTGATATTGTCAGTCCGACCAGTACTCATTTTGACATTGCATCATTAGCTATTCAATCCGGTAAACACGTATTTGTTGAGAAACCTGTTGCCTCGACTCGCGACGAAGGCATTCGTCTTATGGATCTTCATCGTCAGTATCCCTCTGTTATTCAGGTGGGCCATGTGGAGCGTTTTAATCCGGCCTACTTATCTGTAAAAGGTTTGGATATACAGCCTTTATTCATTGAGTGCCACAGGTTGGCTCAGTTCAATATGAGAGGTACTGACGTGTCCGTTATTTTGGATTTAATGATTCACGATCTTGACCTCATTCTCCATATCGTCAAAAGCAAGGTTGTCAGTATCTCTGCAAATGGTGTCTGTATCGTTAGTCAGACGCCTGATATTGGCAATGTGAGATTAGAGTTTGAAAACGGTTGTACAGCCAATATTACTGCAAGTAGACTGTCATTAAAAAATATGCGTAAGATGAGGGTGTTCCAGCCTGACGCTTACATATCTATGGACTTTTTAGATAAATCTTCACAGATCGTTAGACTTGTCGACGAAGATGGTCCTGAGGATGGCATGGTGATGGAAACTGCAAAAGGCATGAAAAAATTGATTTTTGACAACCCTTCACTTCCTGAGGTCAATGCCATCAAAGAAGAGCTAAATGCCTTCGCTGACTCCATTATTAATGAAGATCAACCCTTGGTGTCTTTGGAAGATGGTGTGAATGCATTAATTTTGGCCCACGATATCAATGATAAAATCAAGACCAATGAAGTGGCCATGTCTAAAAAAATCTGACCGACACAATTCAACATGTTAATTGGTAGTTTATGTTTATGAAATTAAATGTGTTTAAGTCTATGAAGACAAGTGTTTATTATGCCACTTTAGGATTGGTCCTGATTAGTATTATTTTATCCTGCGGAGAGTTTAAAAACCCGGATCAAATACCTGCATTTGTTTTTATTGAGACCCCCACTAAAGAGGTAGTAGCAGGGCAGGGGTCTAATGCACACGATATAACAGAAGCCTATTTTTACGCCAACAATGAGTTTTTAGGTGTTTATCACTTAGACGATAGCTTTCCTGTTTTAAGCGAAGGTCCTACAGAACTCACAGTGTTTTCAGGCATCAGAAGAAATGGCATCAGTGACGCTTTTGGGATTTATACATTTTATGCGCCTTACAGTCAGACGCTCAATTTGACACCAGGACAGGTAGATACCATAAGACCGGTAGCCAGATATACCAATAGTTCAAAATTCCTATTTATTGAAGACTTCGAAACAGCTCACATTTTTGTGCATCACTTAGACGGAGACGAATCTGCCAGAATGACCATATCTACCAGCGAGGTATTTGAAGGCGATCGATCAGGTTTGATAGAAGTAGATACTGACAATAATATTGTAGAGGTAGCAACGGAGTTCGCTTACTCTGACTTGACTCCGGGAAACCCTGTATACCTAGAACTCAATGTTAAAAATGAATGCGCCGTTTTCCTTGGATTTGTAGCCTACGATGGTGTCAACCTTCCCAATAGGTTTTACAAGGTTCAATTGAACCCTAACAATGAGTGGCGTAAAATTTATCTTGAACTCACAGATGAGATTGGTAGATTTAGAAACGCCATAGAATTCCGCTTCGCCATTTTAGCCATTTATGATGAAGGTAATCCAATTGAAAATCAAAGAGCCTTCTTTGATAACATCAAATTACTGTACCTTTGAGTTATGTTAGGAAGACGGAGAAGGGATACACTCATTTATATACTTTTCGACTTTATAGCAGCTACACTTGGCTGGTTAGTATTTAATTACTACGTATTGGGGTATCCCATTAGTCTACTTAGCTTATTTACCTTTCCCTCAGATTCATCTTGGGTGACTGTTTTTCTTGTGCCACTTTGTTGGTCCCTATTTTATGCCGTATTTGATGACTATCGTGACATATATAGATTGTCCAGATTGGCCACCTTGAGACGCACATTTATATTATCGCTGATAGGTAGCTTTTTCCTTTATTCAGCCTTACTTTATGATGATTTCATTATTGCTGATGGACGGTTATATGTATCCTACTTTGTAAAGTTGTTTTTTACGCACTTTATGATCACTACCTTCATTAGGATGTTTTTACTCACGATGGCCAACAGGCGACTTAAAGCCGGCAAAGTCTTTTTCAATACAATAATCATTGGAGGCAATCAAAATGCTGTTGATTTATACCACGAGATTACAGAGCGCGAGCAAGGGCTGGGCTACCATTTCTTAGGCTTTATAGATGCTAATGGCAAATCATCCAATAAGCTGCTCAATGACCTTCCCTGTCTCGGCCGACTCGATGACCTCAATAATATCATCAAAACACAGAAAGTAGAGGAAGTCATCATTGCTATAGAAACCTCAGAGCACAGTAAACTGAAAGGCATACTAGACCAATTATTTGATTTTTCTCACCGATTACTTATACGTATCATTCCCAGTATGTACGACATCATGCTCGGTACAGTGAAGATGACCCACGTCTATGGGGCAGTTCTTATCGGCATTGAGCAAAATCTTATGCCCCGCTGGCAGCGTTTCATAAAGAGAGGGCTTGATATTCTAGTTTCGCTCATCATGATTATTATACTGACCCCCCTTTATATTTTCGTTGCAATTCGCGTCAGATTGTCTTCCAAAGGGCCTATCATCTATAGTCAGCAGCGTATAGGCAGGCATCATAACCCATTTTACATTTACAAATTTCGATCAATGTACGTCGACGCCGAGCACAATGGCCCCAGGTTGTCATCTCAAAATGATGATAGATGCACCCCCTGGGGTAGTGTCATGAGAAAATGGCGATTAGATGAATTACCCCAGTTTTGGAATGTCTTGAAAGGCGATATGTCCCTCGTCGGTCCACGTCCAGAGCGCCAGTATTTTATCGACCAGATCATGGCTCAAGCCCCCCACTTCAAGCACTTGCTCAAGGTCAGACCCGGTATTACCTCTTGGGGACAGGTCAAATACGGCTATGCCTCCAGCGTAGATCAAATGATCCAAAGACTCAAATTTGACATCCTCTACATCGAAAACATGTCACTAGCCCTGGATTTCAAAATCATGTTCTACACCCTTCTTGTCATCATCCAGGGAAAGGGCAAATAAAGTTACCTAGTTTTGTTATGCATTTGGGCGTGTCCCTTCGGGCCGGGCTATCCGCTTGTATTCCTGACTGTCTCATGGGCAGTCACTAAGCATCTAGTGGCTTCCTCCGGTCGCCCCTATCTGCAAGTTCCTGCTATCCATTCGTCAGCCACTCATATCGCTACTATCCCTCACGCGGGAGAGAGCCTCAAGCTTCAAGATTCAAGCTACTAGTTGTATATATTTTGTTTACGTCTGAGTTCAGCATTTGCCTCATTCCAGCTATATATGCAAACTATCACAAATACATTCTACATTCTACATTCCACGTTGTACCTTTTACTAAAAGAACCATTGGATCATGATACTTTTATCTTTTTCCTTTTATCTT
>SLDF01000070.1 GCA_007125435.1 Saprospiraceae bacterium | reverse complement strand
TCATGTCACTGTCAACAAAGATAGGACCGACACGACCGGTTGTAATTTCCGTTAGTTCAGCTGGTATCGTCTTTTGCTGCTGTTGGCAAGAGAACAAAAATGTCAGAGCAAAAACACCGGCTAAAATACCTAATGTCCACGACGTATATACTTTTCCTTTCATTGTATAAAAATAGTGATAGAAATCGATAACAGAAGTGTCAAGCCATAAGTTTGTGAATATTATTCCCGATTGTATGACACACCACGGATATATTGAAGTCTGCTTTAAAAAAATAACACCGTAATTTCTACAAAAAGCTATGGCCTCTGAAAGTACATTATTTTGTACCTTTGTGGTCTGAAAAACAGAAGATTATGTTTCCTGAGTATGATGTCATAGTAGTTGGAGCGGGACATGCCGGATGTGAGGCGGCCGTAGCAGCAGCCAATATGGGTTCAAAAGTCATGTTGGCTACCATGAATATGCAGACCATCGCCCAGATGAGTTGCAATCCCGCCATGGGTGGAGTAGCAAAAGGGCAAATTGTAAGAGAGATTGACGCCCTAGGTGGATATTCAGCTTTTGCAACGGACCATTCGATGATACAATTCCGCATGCTCAATCTATCCAAGGGGCCTGCCATGTGGTCACCGCGAGCGCAGAGCGACCGCATGATGTTTGCTGCTAAGTGGAGAGACATGCTGGAGCAGCATGAAAACATTGATTTTTGGCAAGAGATGGTGACTGGTATCATCGTCAAAGGCGATAGAGTAGTTGGTGTACGCACGGGCATGGGCCTGGAGATCAAAGGTAAAGCCGTGGTGCTGACCAACGGTACTTTCCTGAACGGTATCATCCACATTGGTGAAAAGCAGTTTGGCGGAGGTAGAGCCGGTGAGAGAGCCTCTAAGGGCATTACTGAGCAGTTGGTAGAGCTAGGCTTTGAATCCGGGCGCATGAAAACAGGTACACCGCCGCGCATAGATGGCAGGAGTATCGACTATAGTAAACTAGAAGAACAGCCGGGAGATGATGTCCCGAGAAGATTTTCGTTTACTGATACAGCTATTCCGGCCACACAGAGGCCATGTCATATAGGCTATACCAACCCAGAAGTGCACAATATGCTCAAAACGGGTTTTGAAAAGTCGCCGATGTTCAATGGTCGTATCCAGGGACTGGGGCCACGATATTGCCCATCCATAGAAGACAAAATCGATCGCTTCTCAGAAAGGGATAGACATCAACTATTTGTAGAGCCAGAGGGATGGAATACAGTCGAGGTTTATCTTAACGGCTTTTCTTCATCTTTGCCTGAAGATGTACAGTTTAAGGCACTGAGATTGATCCCGGGCTTTGAGAACGCCAAGATGTTCAGACCAGGGTACGCTATAGAATACGACTTTTTCCAGCCAACCCAGCTGAAGCCAACACTAGAGACACACTTGGTGAGTCAGTTGTTTTTTGCCGGACAGATCAATGGCACTACCGGATATGAGGAAGCCGGAGCCCAAGGTCTTATTGCCGGTATAAATGCCCACTTGTCTGTGGCGGAGAAAGACCCATTTGTCCTGCAGCGTTCTGATGCCTACATCGGTGTGTTGATTGACGATTTGATCAATAAAGGCACTGAAGAGCCTTACCGCATGTTTACTTCCAGGGCTGAATTTAGGATATTGTTGCGACAAGACAATGCAGACCTCAGGTTGACACCATTGGCTTATCAATTGGGCATAAAAGGTACGGACACCAGAATGGATAGAGTCAGAGAAAAAGAAAGTCAGATCAAAGATATAGAGAAGCTATTCTCTAAGCTCAGTGTCGAGCCGTACCAAATCGAAAGCATGTTGGCCGATAAAAACTCTTCGCCTCTGAAGCAGAAAGTGAAATTGCACAGTGTTTTGTTGAGACCAAATATTGGGATTGGTGATCTGCGTATGGCCATTCCTGAATTGGATCAAAAGCTCAGCGCATTTGATGAAGAGTCTTTGGAATGTGCTGAAATTGCCATGAAGTACGAAGGCTACATCGAAAAAGAAAAGGAAATGGCAGATAAAATGCGTAGGCTTGAAGGCATCAAACTTAAAGACAACTTTGATTATCATGCATTACCATCTTTGTCAATGGAAGCAAGAGTAAAACTCAGCAACCAAAAGCCTAGAACCATCGGACAAGCCAGCCGAATCAGCGGCATAAGGCCTGCTGATATATCTGTGCTTCTCGTGCATATGGGCAGGTAAAGTATCAACAATAAGCCAAAAACCTCTAACCAACTATACACTATGATCATACGTCCGGCTGCTGAAGTCCTATTTGAAAAAGAATTGCATGCATTAGCCAAGGCTGATAAAGGCCAAAAGCCTGCAAATTGGAAGCTTTCACCGGGGGCTGTAGTCGATTATATCATTGGAGGCAAGGTTGGAAAATTAACCATAGAGCCAAAGTATATAGGACAGCGAAGGTTAATAGAAGTAGCAGTAGCCAGCCTGGCGACGGACCGGGCTTTATTGCTTTCCGGTATTCCGGGTACAGCTAAGACATGGCTCAGTGAGCACCTGGCAGCTGCCATTTCGGGTGACTCCAGTTTGCTTGTACAGGGTACGGCTGGACTGCTTGAAGAGTCGCTAAGATATGGGTGGAACTATGCGATGTTGATAGCCAAAGGACCAAGTAAAGAAGCTATGGTACCCAGTCCGGTACTGTCAGCTATGGAGAATGGCAAAATTGTACGGGTCGAAGAACTTTCGCGCATCACCGCCGACGTTCAGGACGCATTGATCACCATTTTGTCGGAGAAGACCATACCTATCCCAGAGCTCAATGAGCAAATCCAGGCTAAAGAAGGGTTTAACCTGATCGCTACAGCTAACGACAGAGACAAAGGTATTAACGAAATGTCTTCTGCCCTCAAGCGGCGATTCAATACCGTCAATATGCCGCTACCGCAAAGTCTGGATGAAGAAGTCGAGATCATCCGCTTCAGAGTAGAGAAGCTAGGCCGTGTCATCGGCATACCCGACAAAAAAAGTACGGATCAGCGCATAAAGCAATTGGTCTTGGTATTCAAAGAACTGAGAGAAGGCGTTACCAGCGAAGGCGACCTCAAGTTAAAATCACCCGACACCACACTGAGTACGGCCGAAGCCATATCGGTCATGATCAATGCCCAGGCACTGTCAGGGTATTTTGGCAAGGACGGTATAAGCGATAGAGACATGGCCTCCTCTATGATACCGGCCATAGTCAAGAATAAAGATAAGGATCTATCTGTGTGGCGAGAATATCTCGAAAAAGTCATGAGAAAGCGAAAAGACTTTAAGGGACTATACGAAGCCTGTGAAGAGGAAGTAAGAAGCCTTTATCTATGAAAAATGTTGAGGTCAAGTTTTTAGGCATTAGGCATCATGGACCCGGGTCAGCACTCAACCTGAAAACTGTACTGGAAAACATGTCACCCTCACACATCCTCATCGAAGGCCCTGCTGATGCTCAGGCCATGTTGGACAAGGTTGACCCAGAAGACTTTATCCCGCCATTATCCCTGTTAATGTACAATGAAAAAGACCTGGGACAAGCTGCCTTCTTCCCTATGGCAGAATATTCTCCGGAGTGGCAAGCCATTATCTGGGCAAAGCAACATCAGATTCCTGTAGATTGGATAGATATGCCACAGGGCCAACAAATTCATGTTTACGACGACTATGACCATATCCCCGACCTTCCGGAATGGCAGAGGGACCCCTTGGGCTATCTGGCAAGAGGACAAGGCTACAAAGATGTAGAAGACTGGTGGGAAGCGTATTTCGAAACCACTCAGTCAGATGATATTTTTGAAGATATTGAAAGCTTAATGCAGTTGCTTAGGGCAGAGAGCAGTCAAGGCGACACAGACCGACAAAATGTTTGTCGCGAAGCCTACATGCGCGAAGCCATCAGAAAGACAGCCAAAAGGTCAAAAGGCCCCATTGCCGTCGTATGCGGTGCATGGCATGTCCCAGCCCTCAAACAGTTTGACACTATAACCTCAGTATCGGATAAAGCCATACTCAAAGGTCTGAAGACCAGCAAAATGAAATCCATATGGATACCCTGGTCCTATGAGCGACTATCCAAAGCTAGTGGCTACAGAGCCGGTGTCAAGTCACCAATGTGGTACGATATCCTTTTCAGACATCATGACGACCCCTCCAATCAGTGGATGGCCTATTTGGGTTTTGGCCTGCGTAAAAAAGGCTATGACATTCCCCCTTCTATGGCTATTGATGCCAGCAGGCTCAGTATTGCTCTGGCCTCCATGCGAGGCATGCAAAAACCCGGCTTGACGGAGCTGAGTGAAGCAGCTATTTCTGTCTTTGGCTACAAAGACGAGCGATTACTGCAGTTTGTCTACGATGACCTGCCTATCGGCCACAAAGTTGGCAACATACCCGATCGGTCAGAGAAGGTGCCCATACAAGCTGACTTTGAAAAGCAGGTCAAAAGCTTTCGCCTTTCTAAGGTCATAGATACCGGCATAGTGACAGAGAAAAGCTTCGATCTCAGAAAAGAATTGCATCAACAAGCCACAGCGTTTTTAAATCAATTGATACTCATAGAGGTTCCTATCGGCTCCAGGGAAGAGCATGGTGGGCTCGGCACGTTCAAAGAAGTATGGACATTGAAGTGGCAGCCGGACTACTATTTTAGACTGATAGAGGCCGGGAGTTATGGGCTCACCGTCCGCTCTGCAGCCATTCACAAAGTGCGAGAGGCTGTTAATGGCAGTGAAGATGTGACCCGACTTTTGATGACACTGGAGAGAGCCCTGGATGCGGACTTGCCCGAGGTCTTGGACAGTATTATTGATGCCCTTTCAAGACATGCTTTGGACACCAATGACAGCTTCCTCCTCCTGGATATGTTTAATGGTCTGAGCAAGATATTGATAAGTGGTCATGCGCGATATTATGATGAATCAGTCTTGGCACAGTTGAGAGCTGACGTCATATTGCCTGTGGTGGCGAGATTCAGACAGGACGTTAATGCCCTTACGCTTGATAAAGCATCCGAGGTCTATGAAAGCGTTCTTCTGGCAGATCGATATCTGTACAAGAAGCCGATCGCCTCCCTGGCATCACAATGGCAGACAGAATTGATCGCCGTAGGTCTGGAGAGCCGAAGCGTCAATGCCGTCAATGGTCTCTGTCTAAGGCTCATGAGTGAAAAAGGTAAAATCTCAGATGCCCAAAGCTTACTAACCTTAAAGCTTGTCTTGTCTGATACCCATGATGCCCCATCTACGGTCAACTGGCTTGAAGGCTTTTTTCAAAACAACTTTTTGATCCTCTTGTACAATGAGGACCTTTGGAACAATACCAACATATGGCTTTCAAAATTGGACGAAACGGCATTCGATGCCATCTTACCATTGCTGAGAAAGGTCTTTAGCTCCTGCGATGATGGCCTGCGCACACGCCTATTCGAAAAAGTAGCCGGCAAGTACGAAAGCCTCTGGACAGATAAGCAAAGCTTACCCAATGAAATAAAAGGCAGCATTGACGACTTATTCGCTTAAACCCGAATTATGCATTCCGAGATAAAATCATATAACCGTGACCACTCTTCAAGTCTACAGTAGATTTAGCGGGTGTGTCTCATTTTTGTTGTTTTGGGCGTCGCCATTTATATGGCCAAGCGCCTGCTATCGCCCGTACTTCCTACTTCGTCAAAGGTCAAGTAGCCCAAAAGTCAGATTATATGGGATGTTCAGGTCAATGAACTGAAATTTCGGTGCTGTTTCTTGTCGAAGCAGATTGTATATTTTTAAGTTCTCTGTGTCTGAAGAAAGGTAAAATTCAATGGCTTTTTCGCAGTCAGCTTGAGCAAATAGCTTTGTGTCATTAGGAATGATATTTCTGTTTGTAACATCTATTTTTCCATTTCTTTTTGCGCTAAACGCAATTTTTGCAAACTTTCCTGTTCGTTTTGAATGGTCTAAATTGAACGGAACTATTTGTAAATTTCTCAAGGGAAGCTCATCAACATCACCACCGACACAATACTCCGCAATGCTGATTGTAGAAATTATCATTGTGATTTCTTTTTGCAAAAAGTATCGAAAATAGCCGTCTGCGTTTTTTAAAAAGAGGGTCTCTTTCGTTAAGAAAACGAATAAAGAAACTTGTATCAAGTAAAACTGCTTTATGCGTCATATCCACCCCTTATTTCATTTAGCCATTTGTCGGAGTTTATGCTGCCTAGCCAAGTTTTTTTTGCTTTATCCCGAAGTGATTTTAAATACTGTTCGTCATATTTGGGTTGGTAGTCGACCAACTCAATAAATTTTAATGTAGATGTATCAATTTCTCCTGTCTCTGAATGTTGTTTACCTTTCGCCCTAATGCCATAGAGCTTTTTGTGTATTATATTTTCTTCAAGATTTTCAAAAAACGATACTGGTGTTTGAACTATAAAACTACCATCATCAGTGAGAATATGTAAGTTGGTTTTGCTTTTTCCACCAGCGTTTGTTATTTTACCATAGAAGTAGAATTCAGCATCAACCCAAATTGCTTCTGTCCGATAATATGACGTAGTCTTGTCAACTTTTACTTCGTTTGTATTGTCAATCGATGTTTTGATGCTAAAAGCATAGTTGCGCTTTGTTGCAATGTTTTGAATGTTTTCAAATGCTTTTGCTGTTCCTAAGTCAAGAAAGTCAATATTTTGAGCTTGGTTAACCTGTCCGATGATTGCGTTAAAACCAATGATATATTGAATTGATGTCTTAATTATATGTTTTACAGAACCCTCTTCAATTTTATAACTAATGTTTGGTCTGTTTCTTTTGTCACTTGGATAAAGCAAGTTTTCGGCATTTTCGAGAATAGAGATAATCTCCCGAATGTCGTAATTGTCAGGCGATAGCTCAAGGTTTCCCTTTGAACCTGTAATTCGTATCTCTATGAAGCCAATTTTTTCCACACTACAAAGTTAATGTTTTTAGGGGTTGGTTAGTCAACTTTTTTATGGCTTTCTCTTTATACTGTAGTTTTAGAATGCCCGACAACTGTGGCTATGCGCGTATTTTTTATTCTTCGATCTCACTCAATATAGCTGCGACTTAGATCATACGACGGCTATTTTCAGACTCGCTCCGGGGCTCGCTATTCGCTCGGCCTCGATTTCGCTAAGGCTACATCGAGTCTGGCTTCGCATCCGCTACGCCACCCACTCCACAGCGCTGATGCATAACGAGAAAAAACGACATTTTGAATTGCAGCAGATTTAGCCCTATATTTACAAGATTAAATCAACAAATCACACCAACGATATGATTAAGCGAATTGTCATGATGCAATTCAAACCATCCTCATTGCCATTGTTTTTCAAGCTGTTTGAGCAGTCTAAGTATAAAATCAGAAACTTTCCCGGGTGTCAACATCTAGAAATGTGGCAAGACAAAGCCAATCCGGAGCGGATTTTCACTTACAGCTTCTGGGATAGTGAAAACGACCTGAATCTTTACAGGAGCTCACCGCTTTTTAAATCTACGTGGTCCAAAACAAAAATTCTTTTTGATGCACCACCTCAGGCCTGGAGTGTCGAAGTGTTGTCTGAGTCTTAGAGGCAGGGCTCTCGATTCTGCTATCGCTACACCAAGTCTGTTATTTCGCTGATTGGTTATTCGATTTAAACCTCCAACGCTCTCAAAAACGCGGCGGATGTTCTCATGTCATTGGAAAGTACACGGTCTTTCTTGAGCATGGGTACTTTTGTGCGGTACGTACTTATTATGTTTTCTATATGTGGTGAAGTGCTTAGAGGTCTTCTCAGGTCCAATGCCTGAGCTGCACACATCCATTCAATACCTAATACTTGCCAGCAATTGTCAACGACTTTATAGCACTTTGTTGCAGCATTCGCGGCCATACTGACATGGTCCTCCTGTCCTGCACTGGACACTATACTATCTATAGAGGCCGGTGTGGCCAACTGCTTGTTTTGGCTGACAATCGATGCCGCTGTATATTGCGGAATCATAAAGCCGGAATGCAGACCCGGTGCTTCGATCAGAAAAGCAGGTAAGTCCCGTTTACCTGATGTGAGCTGAAAGGTGCGTCTCTCAGATATAGAGGCAAACTCACCGAGGGCAATAGCCAGGAAATCTAAAACAAACGCAATAGGCTGTGCGTGAAAGTTTCCTCCAGAAATGATCTTATCTTCTTCCGGAAAGATAGATGGGTTATCGGTCACGGCATTGACCTCAGTCAAAACAACTGATGCCACATAGGCAATAGTATCCCTGACAGCTCCATGTACCTGAGGTGCACATCGAAATGAATATGGATCCTGAACAGCCACCGGATTTGCCGGTCTCAGACCAGACCCGCTGACCCATCGCCTTACAGCAGATGCAGACTCTCTCTGACCACTGTGCGGACGTATAGCATGTAAGTCTATGTCAAAGGGAGACAACTGGCATTGAAATACATCTACAGATAGCGCTGTACATAAGTCGGCTACCTCTGCCATCCTGCTAGCTTCTAATACTGACCACAATGCATAAGCTGTCGAAAACTGTGTCCCATTGAGCAGGGCAAGACCTTCTTTTGCCTTTAACTCTATCGGCTCAAGTCCGGCATCGCGGAACGCTTCAATGGAAGATCGGATACGACCTTCATACCATACTTCTCCCTCTCCTATAAGCGGTAAGCTAAGGTGTGCCAAAGGCGCCAGGTCCCCTGAAGCACCCAATGATC
>SLDF01000214.1 GCA_007125435.1 Saprospiraceae bacterium | reverse complement strand
ACGTTCCAGGGCTCCCTAAACGGTCGGCCTCAGCTTCGCTATTGCTACGCTGAGTCTGGCTCCTGCGTCGCCACCCTTACACATCGCTGATGCAATACCCGAAAAAACGACATTTTGAAATACCCCCTCACTCCTCAAACAATTTTGGAGTGAAGGTGGTCGCTACGTTCCGTGGCTCACTATTTGTTCGTCCCCAACACTTTGGGGATAGCTACGCGTTCGCTTCGCCACCACTCCACATCGCTGATGCAATACCCCTACTGCATGAAAATTTGTCGTGTTTTCGAAGCATCAAAATGTCTGCTTACGATGCTTTGAACTTCTTAAATGATTCAGTCAATTTAGGCACCACATCGAATAAGTCAGCTACTACACCATAATCAGCTGCCTTGAAAAACGGTGCCTCCGGATCTTTATTGATGACGACGATTACCTTAGAGTTGTTCACCCCGGCGAGATGCTGTATCGCTCCGGATATTCCGATTGCAATATACAGATTTGGTCTAATCGCTATACCTGTTTGTCCTACGTGCTCATGGTGAGGTCTCCAACCCGTATCAGAGACAGGTCTAGAACAAGCCGTTGTAGCACCAAGCACATCTGCCAACTCCTCGATGATGTTCCAGTTTGATGGGTCTTTCATACCTCTACCTGCTGAGACAACCAATTCTGCCTCAGGCAATGGTACTTCTCCTGTTTTCACTTCTAGTGACTTGACTTTCACCTTTGGTGCAGGTACATCTGTACTCAGGCTTTCGACAGTAGCAAGACTTCCTGATTTTTCAGTGCGAAGTGCATTACCCATTAATGACAATACAGCTATATCTGATGTGATTTTATAATGACCATAAGCTTTACCTGAGAAGACAGGTTTCTTGACAATGAGACCATCTCCTTCTGCCGGCAATGCATTGACACCAGAGACCAGACCCGCCTTTAAGCGAACTGACAAACGTCCTGCTAAAGATTTACCTGTGGACGTATGGCTGAGGATCACGCGATTGGCGTTCACTTGCTCTACAACTTGAGCTATGACAGATGTATAGACAGAGCTGTCAAAGTCCTTAAGGTGCTCATGAGTCACTTGTAAAACTTTGTCTGCTCCGTACTCACCTAATTCAGGTGCATTATTCGCTTCGCCGAGGACCAAAGCTATACACTCTGTGCCTGACTTTTCCGCTAATTTACTTCCATAATATACGGCTTCAAAAGCCGGTTTTTTGCAATCTCCTGTTAGAGACTCTGCATATACTAATATTGCCATTTTTTCTGTTTTTTAGAGTTATATCACTTTTGCCTCTTCGTGCAATAATCTGACTAATTCATCCATATTTTCAGGATCTACCAACTTCACCTCAGCCTTCGGAGGTGGAAGCTCAAAACTGCTTATCTCAACTCTTGCTTCCACACTTGTCGGCTCGACGACATCTAATGGCTTCTTCTTAGCCATCATAATACCTCGCATGTTAGGAATTCTTTGCTCAGCCATTCCTTTAGCTGCACTTATCACAAATGGGGTATTGACTTCTGCTATTTCTACACCACCTTCTACGTCTCTGGTGACAGTAGCTGTTTCGCCCTCCATCTCAAGCTTTATACCGTATGATATAAACGGTAAGTCTAGAAGCTCCGCTACCATTGCAGGCACCTCAGATCCGTTATAATCAATGCTTTCCTTTCCGGCAAAGATGATATCAAAATTGTTGTCTTTAGCATAGTTCGCTATCTGTGAAGCAACATAAAAGCTGTCCCCACTTCCATTTATTCTTACAGCCTTGTCGCCACCTATAGCTAATCCTTTTCTGATTACCGTATCATTTTCAGGGCCTCCTACATTGATGAGAACAACTTCTCCTCCATTAGCTTCCTTAAGCTCCAGAGCTCTGACCAATGCGTACCACTCATCATATGGGTTCATAATGTACTGTACACCGCTATCATCGAACTCTTTCCCGTCATTTTTGAAGGAAATTTTAGCTGTCGTATCCGGTGTTTTGTTGACACAAACTAGATATTTCATGTGTAGAAATTTATTTTGGTTTGTTAAGTTTATTAATGTATTGATCTATTAATCTTTGACAAATTCAAGTTCAGCTGAAATGCAACTGCTAAATCGCGACAATGAAGATATTGATCTCATACCAATTATTTAATGCGATAATCACTATAAAGTTTCATTGATTACGACTGTCGGAATTAATAATGGTCAACATCGTGTAAAAATTGCAAGAATAATTAGCGATTCCGGTAAGTCTCAACTTTTTACTAGCCACAGCACTTCTAGCATTCAAAAACATCCTTGTGTTTCTTTAGGCTAAAAAGTGATGATTCCAACATAAAAAATCATCTAAAACAGTATGCATTTTCTTACGTTTGCAAATATAATGATTATGATGATTTAACACAGATTAGAAGTAACCATTATTGACAAAACAAACACTAGGTTATGGAGAATACAGAGAAAATAAACAAGTTAAAAGGCATGTTAGAAGAAGCACCTGACGACAGCTTTTTGCTATTTGCACTTGCAAAGGCCTACAGTAATCTCGGAAATCACACAGCTGCTATATCAACTTTTGAGCAACTGAGAAGTATTAACCCTGAATATATTGGTCTGTATTATCATTTAGCCCAGGACTATGAGACTATAAGATCATTTGATAAGGCAAAAGCGATATACGAAGAAGGCATAAGCAGATGTTCCCTCACCCACGATGCTCAGACAAGAGCTGAATTGCAAAATGCACTGCTAAACCTTGAAATTGATAGAGACTTTGGTGAATGATAATAACTATCGACATATTCAGCGAGATACTTTTCTGCCTAGACTTCGTTCTTTAACTATGAGTAAAAAGCATCGATTAAGAGCTAAAGTATATTAAAAACGATACCGTATCAAATTAGCACTTCTGCGTCGTTTGCCGGGTACTACGAATTCTTCTTCACTGATTTTGACGGCACTACTGATGTAGATATCCCTCCTCATTCTTCTTGTCGAAAAAAGCGTCTCCTCCGATGTCGTACCATCAGGTCTGATGATAAACTCTTTTACATTGGCACGATTTCTGACTTGGTCATTAAAAATTAAATGATAATCATTACCCTTCTTCATGGTAAAAAATGAGGATTTGACTGCTCCATCATTGATAGAATACTGCTCCTTTTCTAACAATTGCTGATAGATGACATCTCCATTTTTATCCAATCTCATTATCACTACCTCATCATAGTAATGCTCCATATCATTGCCCCCCCTCATAGACGAAGTTCCAGCTGAAGTAAAAATATCAAACCTCACTTCTGTCATAATAGTGAATTGTCCATCATCCTCTCGGTGTATATCAGCCATCCTTAATCCAGGTATGCCGGGTAGCGGATTTCTTAGTTTCTTATTATACACGTCGACAATTGATTTATCGAGCATGATAGCTGTAGCCTCACTATCTGTTTCAAAATCAATAGGAATGGCTTTCATGTAGATACCCATGCCTGCAGGTATCCTGAAATCCCTCAAAATACCCATCAAATACAAAAGGCTATCTTCATTATCAAAATGGAATAGCGGGTTTTCTACAATATAATTTTTAAAAGATAACTCTTTTATCTCTGTATCTCTATCATCTGGAAAGACCTGCAAAAAGGTCATGAATTGATTGGGTGTATTATCCCTGACTTCAAAAAAGTCTACACCTATGAAAACAGTACCATAGTCTGTCACATATTGATACGGGTACTTACCTTCAAGCTCAAAAGATGCAAAGTCATAAACATCTTCTCTTATTTTCAGCATGTTTTTGAGTGAAATGACAACAACCTCATAGAGACCATCAATACCCAAATATGACAGAGACAGCCACTCATTATTTTCTGACAAAATAGGCTCATATGCAGGTCTCCCAAGTTCCTTTGGTATGTTTTTTACAATCATACTTGATCTGGCGTTACCATTGTGCTCGTATCGTGCCAATACGAGCTGAAGTGAGTCTTCCTGCTCTATGCTATATAAGACAAAAATCCTCTCATCAGCACCAATAACTTCATGTACGATGGGCTCCTTTTGGACTAAACTTAGCATTCTGCCCCAACGAATCGTCAAGTCATCTCTGAAAGAAAGGAGTTCAACATAATTATCCGCTATACGAGCCATTTTATAATCTCCCTTCCACTTACCGAAGACCTTGAAATAAGTGCCTTTTATCAATTCCAACTCCTGAGACATCTCCCACTTTTCACCGTCCTGCTGCGCGTAGACAGAGGTCACTAACGCAGTGCATATACATAATATGATAATTCTTAACATAGGTTACTCTTTGTTTCGCAATAATACAAAAAAAGTCTCGTCGTATGACAATACTTTATATCATAACGTTAACAATGACTAAAAGTCAAAAAAAATGTGGGAAATATTTTCGTACAAAGTTATTCGACAGGGTGTATTTCATTTTGCCGCTTTGGGTATCGACATTCTCCCCAATCGACCAAAACTTAGAGACCTCGTTGAACTTTGGAGATGCGGGAATCTACAATCTGCCTATCTATATGGTGGAATTCAGGACTCGCTGTTAGCTCGATACTAAGGACTCATTTACATGCACACGAACCAATCCGTATAGCTGATGCCTCACGTGAAAAATTGACATTCTGAACCCGGTAAATTATTACATGAATTTAGACATCAAAAGTTAAGAAGAAAACTACTCCAGTCTAAACCTTATAGGCAATGTAAATTTAACATCTACCGGATTATTATTAATATCTCGTCCCGGTTGCCATCTGGGCATAGACTCTACAACTCTGAGTGCCTCATCATCACAACCTCCACCAACCGCTCGGACTACAACAGGATCAATCACATCTCCATCTTTATTCACAATAAACTGGAGAACTACAGTTCCCTCTATTGAGTCTTCTCTGGCGCTGGCCGGATATTTAATATTCTCTGCAAGATACGACATAAGGTCTTCATCGCCTTTTCCATATTGCGGCATCTTCTCTACTCTATCAAAAACCTGATCTTCGTTTTCCAGGTTAATATCAACTATTTTATTATCATCGATTTCATTCTGATTCTGCCCTGTCTGTAGATTGTCTTGACAAGATATAACAAATAATCCCAACAATAATACCGGTATTGACAACAGGTATTTGAAAAGTGAATAGTCATTTGACGGTCTTTTGGCCATCATTTGAATACGTCTAGTCAATTGATTAGTAAATATACTACTGCCAATAGTAGCCTTCATGAAGCCTTTTGCATTGTGAGTCTGTGATATCAAGAGGTTTCCATAAAACCGAATACCATATTGATTGCGCATCCTCGCATCAGCCTCAAATTCATGTATATCTATTATCGACCTTCTGTACAGCCAAATAAAAGGACTGAACCAAAAGAAAATTGAGCATAATTCTATAAATAGACGGTCCAAAGAATGCCAACTGTTGATGTGCACACGCTCATGATTAATGATGGCTTCCAACTCTCTATCAGACCAGTTCTTACCTTTGGGCAATACCAGAAATCTAAAAAAGGAAAAGGGTGCATCTACTTTGTCAGAGTATGCAATCCAAAATTCTCGTTGCCTCTCCAAGTCTGCGGTAAAAAGCAAAGACCATATGTGTCGTAGGCCTCCAAAAAAACGAATCATCAATATGCTTGCAACTATCCAATACAATAACCAAATAATGTATGCCTCACTCTGCCACCAGCTTTGAATATTTGATAACCCCTGCCCTACAGTGACCCTTTCTATCAGGTAGTTCGTAGTCAAAACTGTTGCTTCGATTGGAGTCTGTGACATCTTGACAAATGGCAATAACATACCCATCATAACTGTCGTCAGAAGGTACCACCTATTAACATAGAAATAGGTTTCCCTCTTAAGTGCCGCAGCATAAAAGGCATACAAAAACATCCACGCTATCTGTACTTCGATGATATAATTAAGCATGACTGTTTCTATTTAATTGTTATGATTGGATTGTTTCAAAATCCTTTCGAGCTCTTCTTTGTCTACTTCCTTTTCTTTTACCAAAAAGGATACTAAAGATGTTACTGACCCTTCGAAGTAATCATTAATCAACTTTCCAAGACTCTTCTTGGTATACTCATCTTTCGTTACAATAGGGAAATATTCATAGGTTCGACCATATGCCTTGTGATCCACAAAGCCTTTCTTTTCTAAAATCCGCACAATGCTGGATATCGATGAATGGGGCGGCTTTTCGCCCGGCATCTGATCTATAATCTCACTCACCGTGCATCTGCCCATGTCCCAAATGTACTGCATGATGTCCTCCTCAGCTTTGGTCAATTTGTCAACTTGTTGTTTACTCATTTTATTTTGATTTATTCTGTTTCAAATTTTGTGATGTTCTCTTTTTTTACCCGTTTTATGCAATTGCATTTCGTAGTGGGGCTTTGAATGGCGATAAAGAATGTGATTTCACAAATAAAGGACAGTCACTTCTTTAATACCATATCCTATTATATCTCGATTTAAAACTCTCATCTTGCAAATAAAAGAACTGTTGGCTATATAACTAGTTTTTTAGTTAAATTGGTTCATTTTCAACTGGGTTTTTCATTTTTGGAAGGCATTTTTTATGGTAAAGCCCTGGAACTGCCGTTAAATTCAATAGCAGCTTTTATTCAATTAACAGATGCTTTTAACAGACTAACTTAAAATTAGTAAGTGCATTGGAGTTTTTATTGAACGGTAATCAGCAAATCATCTGATAAGTAATGATTACCTATTTTGAGCATACTTGATTATTAATGTCAACAGAAGTAGTAATCCACATTGCCAATCCAAGCCAAATCAAAACCCATCAACTTTTTTTGAGCCCTTCTATGTCATCTATGTAACTTTTATCACCATTTGCTTACAGATAACGTCATAATTTTGTGTTATTAGAGTATCTTACGTTAGTGTATTGGACACAAAGAAGTCAGTCATTGATAAGATCAAAAGAAACCTATTACTAAATTAACGATTAAAACGTATTCATCATGAAGTCCATTTTTCAAAAAACTTATTTACTAAGTCTTGCCTTGCTAATCACATTGTCTGCCTCGCTATCAGCACAGAATTTATTTTTTGAGCGCGTATATGATGAGACTCTAGCTCAAGCCAGCTATGTTATTGCCAATACACAGACAAAAGAAGCTATAGTCATAGATGCGCAGCGAGATATAGATATTTATCTGGATATGGCAAAAAAGCATGATTTTACCATTACAAAGGTAACAGAGACCCATATACATGCAGATTTCCTATGCGGTTCTAGAGAATTGGTTGCTGCTACTGGTGCAGCATTGTATCTTTCTGAAGAAGGTGGTGAAGACTGGCAATATGAATTTCCACATCTACCGCTTAAAGATGGAAGTCAACTGCAGTTAGGAAACATACAATTGGATGTCATGCATACACCGGGTCACACGCCTGAGAGCATTACATTTATATTAACGGACGGTACATCACAACCAGCAAAAGCGATTACCGGTGACTTCATATTTGTGGGTGATTTAGGTCGCCCGGATCTACTTGAAAAAGCAGCAGGACATGTCGGCTCTCAAGAAGTAGGAGCCAAACAATTATATGCATCACTAATGCGATTTGTCGAGCTTCCTGACAACACTGAGATTTGGCCAGCACATGGTGCCGGTTCATTTTGCGGAAAAAGCCTCAGCACTGTTCCCAATTCTACACTTAAAGATGAAAAAATAAGCAGTAAAGCGTTTTCTTTCCTCAATGATGAAGAAGGGTTTGTAAAGTATATATTGGCAGATCAACCTTCCCCTCCGATGTATTTTGCTAAAATGAAGTACCTAAACAAAGTCAGCAGACCTTTACTTGTAGAAGTACCAAAGCATTCTGAACTCTCCAAAAGCTCGGCAGACAGAGCCATTGCGAATAACCTTATCGTCATAGATACAAGACATAAATCAGAGGTAGCTAAGGGTCATATACCAGGTAGCTTACACATTGAGAACGGTAGTAAATTCTCTACCTACATGGGATCGCTGATGGACTACGAACAACAATTTATTCTGGTTGCTGAAGAAGATGCTATAGAAGATCTTACACGCAAGCTTATGAGAATAGGGATGGACAATATATACGGCTATATCAGCAGCGTAGAAAACCAGAGTCTGGCATTAGAGACGTCTGCTGTTGTGGACATGAGCACTTTTGAGAACTATCTCGCAAGTGATAATGTACAGATCATAGATGTCCGTACAGAAGGCGAATTTAGCGATGGTCACATCAAAGGTGTAGACAACATCGTACTAGCTTCTCTAGATCGTAGCCTTGACAAGATAAGCAAGGATAAGCCTGTAATCGTCTACTGTAAGAGTGGTGCACGTGCAAGTCTGGCTTATTCATACCTAAGACAACAAGGCTTCGACAATATCATGAACTACGTCGGAGGCATCAACGAATGGCTGGAACACAATAAAGAATTGGTCCAGTCTGACATCCAATAAGAATTAAGAAAAATACATAGTATCAAAGGCTTTCTCGATATACCGAGGAAGCCTTTTTTTGTTGTGCCAATCAGTTTTTGGAGCTCTTTGGTAATGACGATAATACTTTACCATACAAACTACCATTTCATGAATACTCAATTTTGATTATTTTGACTTGATTAGGCTAAGCTAAGGTGTCAATAAATAAGCAGTTGGCTATTGGCAATAGTCGAAAGTCGCATTTTAAGAGTCTAGAAGTCGAAGGTCTTAAGGT
>SLDF01000136.1 GCA_007125435.1 Saprospiraceae bacterium | reverse complement strand
TACTGAACAATGATATTTCTTCACCAGGGCAATAGTCCTCTTCAAAAGGTACTGATGTGATTTCTGTACCTAGAGGAATGGAGTCTACACTGATAAAAATTGTATCAATCAGTGTGCATCCATCAAGCTCATAAGTGGCAATATAAATATTTGAAAAGTCAGGATAAATCTGCACTTCCAGATCAGTAGTTGAACTAATGACCCCATCATCAGGAAACCATGAAAACCCGGATGGATCGCCATTCACTTGTGCACGAACATCTAGTGTGTCTCCAAGGCATATAAATGAAGTATCAGGCACATTTAACGTCAATTCAATAGGTGTTACTTCAATATTAATTTCAAATGAATCTCTACACAGACTATCAGGGCTAGTAACATAGAAGACATATTCTACTGATTCTGTAGCTGTAAAGGTAGGATTGGGAGAAGTAGGATCGTCTAAGAAGTCACCAGGTACCCACTCATACAGTGTTCCTGTCATACCTGCAAAATCTGTCAAGGAAAACACTTGACCCTGACATACTAATGTATCTTCAGTTACAAGGTTTGGAACAGCAAAATCAGAAACATCAATCATAATCGTATCTGACACTGTGCATCCATCTAGCGTAGTTTGTGCAATTATTGATCCTCCTGCTGGCGCGCCTATGGTGATATCTTTACCCTCGACATCCATTAGCCCCTCGATTATCCACACTACATCAAGGTCATCCGGGGAAGTCGTCGCTATGATATTAATGGAGTCACCTTGACAAAATGGTTCTTCACCGTCAGCACTCCATTCCAGGCTGATACTGACATCCGCCACAGATATGAAGATACTATCTATAGTTGTAGTATCATCAGTCATCCCTTCCACGAAGACCATCACACTTTCTGTAGGCAATATGGTCACGACTGAGCTATCTGCATTGTCAAAAACCTCTGATGGTGTCCACATATATGTATCAGCACCAGTAGCCGTCAATGTAATGGAATCACCCAGACACAGGAAAAGTGTATCGCTGTCCACTTCAATTTGCACGCCTTCTTGTGCGTGCACTAAATTGGTCACTGATATAAAACTACCAATAACTAGCAGCAGCACAAACCTTCGTAAAATAAAATGCATGTGTTTCTATATTGATTTGATTAGTCACTTAAACGGATGTAAAATAACAAATATTTTCTCATATATACCCATTAATAATCTGACTATCGATTGGCATTTTTACATTCGTCGTGAATTAAATAATCTATATTTCATTTTTCCCTGATTTTATTAGCTAGATTATGGCGTGCCCCCTTACTACCGTGCGGGGTCGGGCTATCCGCTTGTATTCCTGACTGTCTCATGGGCAGTCACAATGCATCTAGTGGCTCCCTCCGGTTGCCCCTATCTGCATGTTCCTGCTTGCCATTCGTCAGCCACTCATATCACTTCTATCCCTCACGCAGAAATGTGAGATTTGTAAAGATTAAAGACATAGCCATCATAAAAGGAGATCAAACAATATGACTCATTTCATATACATTCGACGTCGAAATACCTGCCTGTTGCTATCGACAGGTGGCGGGTAGGGATTTTATAAAACATAAATACAGTCTCTTTGAGGAGTATATATTATCGTCCTTTATACTCTGAATAAGATAAGGCCGATTACTGTATGTTATAAAAACAGTCTGTATTTTGCCTCCTAAATAATAAAAGCGGTGCAAGGTTGTTCAAACATCTACACATCAATTTTGTGAAGAACATATCTCCGCTGTTTCAATTTAAGATGTTAGTGACTCTGGTTTATCTTTGTCATTAAGTATTTTACAGTGTTTGTTAAATTATCGATCTTTAGATCGTTAGCTACTTTTAATATGAAGATTATTTTTATCCTACTTGCTGTGACTATGCAGGTCTATCTTTTAGATGGACAGGTTAATCACACCATTCATCTGGCTAATTGCTCTATAACGGCACCAGATACACTTCGATACTCGATGGAAGAGGTCAAGTCAAAACTTGGAAAACTGGAACTTCATAGATATCGGTATACAGATAGGGTGCAGGGTAGCCAGATCAAGTATATACTTCAATACTGTGATTATCCTGCTGAAGCACTTCATCAAGATTCTACAGAGCTACTTGAGGAGTTTTTTGAGGTTACTGCTGAGTCAAGTGCCTCATCTGTGTTTGGAAATCTGGAATACAGTCAGACAGTTGATCTGCACGGGTACCCTGGAATGATCTGGCGAATCTCATTTGACCGCGACAAAGCACTCATTAAATCTCATGCATTTGTGAAAGGCAGTCGCTTTTATAACCTATCAGTGCATTACCCGCGCGACTTAGGATACAAGAATGCCATAGATATCTTTTTTAATAGCTTCAAAATTATAGAATGACCCTAATTTTAGATCATCTTCATAGGGTGTATTACTAAATGATGTTTTCTCATGTTGTGCATCAGCGATGTGAAGTGGTGGCGTAGCGGATGCGAAGCCAGACTCGGTGGAGCGAAGCGGAATCGAGGCCGAACGAATAGTGAGCCACGTAACGTAGCGACCCACCGACGTCAGGAGGTGGGTGATGCCCAAAATACTATTATCAATAGTTGGGTGCTCAACTATAACTCTCTATATTTATCTCATCTAAAGTTGTAATATATTTTTTAATGATAATGTCTGGATCACGCCCTATTTTATCGGTTTTAGATCTTGAGGTCAGAGATAAAGCCAGTTCTAAGGTGCTGTCAAAGCTTGAAAAAATGACCGTACAGAGAGGCGAGATATTGGGTATTTACGGTCCATCCGGTATTGGGAAGAGCTTGTTTTTAAAGACATTGGCGGGCTTGACCACAGGGATATCCGGGATTTCTTCTACAGGTATGCTGAGTTATACATTTCCCACTGAAGACACCGTGAACATAGATCTTTCGAATAAGAAATCTGTTTTTCTTCCTGCCATTAAGACTTCTATGATTACTCAGGAGCCATATGCTTCTCTCGATATGAGAAGGACGGTGAAAGGTCATCTCTACCCTTTGTTAACCTCAAATGGTATGGATGTAAGTGTAAAAGACCTATTATCAATGGTAGGACTGACACCATTTGAAAACTTTGAGAATAAGTATCCATTTGAATTATCGGGAGGTGAGGCTCAGCGCTTATCTGTAGCATGTGCCATTGCCAGTAAATCCGAAATTATACTTTGTGATGAGCCTACCTCTTCTTTGGATACGTTGCAGAAAAAGCATTTTGTGAGGACAGTGAAGGCTTTAAGGGATGAATATGGGATGACTTTTCTGATTGTATCACACGATCTTAGCTTATTGAATGGCTTCTGTGATAGGGTAGTGCCTTATGATTCAAGTCCCATTATGCCTGATCAATTGACAACATATAAAACGAAAAGCAAAGAGAATTCAATGGATGAAGTCGAGCAGATATTAAGATTGCAAAACATATCCTATGGATACTACGACAGTGATGATTCTTATTTGCCTGCTTTGAAAAATATTAGCTTGGCTTTAAAGTCTGGATTGATCTATGGATTGACTGGGCCATCTGGCTCTGGTAAGACAACATTGGGCAAACTATTGGCCGGCAAACTGCACACCTATGACGGGCAGATCCTCTTGAGAGAAACTGATGTGAGGTCTATGTCAATGAAAAGATATCGATCTCATCTAAGCAGATTAAAATATATCCATCAAGATAACTATGAATCGTTTAATTCTGCATTGAACATCTATGATAATCTACGCAGTAGTGCTTTAGAATACAGAAAGGATGATTTTAAAAATCGACTTTGTCAATTATTAGATAGTCTGAATATTGACCGAGATTGGCTGGACAGGAAACCATTGGCTCTATCTGGAGGTCAAAGACAAAAAGTCAATATTTTGAGATCACTTTTGACCCCCACAGATATTTTGATTTTAGATGAGCCATTAACAGGTGTAGATTATGAAGAGAGACAAATTATACTTCAATGGCTTGTTGATGTATTTTTGTCCTTGAATTTGACCGTGGTCTGGATTTCTCATGATATCAAAGAATTGACATCAGTAAGTGATTATATTTTTGTGATGCAAGATGGAAAAATAGTCGAAGAGGGCAATCGAAACAAACTGACGAAAAATCCAGACTGCTCTCTGACAAAAGCACTTTTGGAAGGCGCTTTATGAGGCATTAGTACATTTATTCATTAAATTTCAAAAATATTTTTCCTTTCGTACAACCATTTTATGTCATTTGGCATCTATATGTTAGTTATGTATATGTATTTAAGTTAAAATCTCTTTATAATACACATTCGTAGCAAAAAATCATTATTTTTGACTTTCATAATCAACTGCATACAATGAGAAAGAAAAAAACTAAACTTGGTGGTCTTTTTGTTTTAGGAATAATCATTATAGGCTCATATGTGTCCATTAATATGAATAGCTTTGAGGATGTCCAACAAAAGAAGCAAGCTATGTCCATTAACAAGGAAGTCAAGCAAGAACAAAGAGACTATGTCAAGGATATCGAGATGGCTCGCAAATTTGTCACTAAAGCCTATCAACTCATTAGTAAAGGTATTTAATCTACTTTAATACTGCATTATCTTACCCTCTTACTCTCTTTCCTGATGCTCTTCTAGTATAAGAAGATGACCTGCCACTACCTCTCACATCAACCATCAAAGAAGCATATGCACTAGAAGCTGGTGTAGTATATTGCTGACCATTGTAATTGATAATACCAAAATCTCTTTCCCATTTAGCCGCTCGAAGCACATATTCACCGCCCCTTCTTTCACTTGGACCAAAAACGAGGTAAGATGTTTGAGGGTTGCCTTCAAAGCTAACTGCTATGTTACCGTCTTCTACCGAAAAAGCGAAAACGCCCCGTGTACCTCTACGGATTACGATTTCTTCATAACTAGCACCTTCTACTATTCTAATTTTGCCGGATTGCAACCTTGCTTTAGTGCCATCTAATTGACGACTTAATACAATATCACGTGATACATAAAACTGGATTTTCTTTAGCTCGCGTTCACTGAAATCACTATTAATATACATTCGATCTGTAAAAGGGCGCAGTTGGGGAGAACATGAGCTAAATATAACTGCTAGAAAAAATAACTGAAAGATTCGTTTCATATCAAGTGGTATTTATTGTTTAAAAACGATGTAAACTCTTCTAAGTATCTTTTGTGATCGTTAAAATCTTGCTAAAATATCATAGATCCGGATTTGAATGAGGCTGGATTGAAATGACTTTTAAAGGTCCATTATTTATACCAAGAACAAATGAAGGATATGGACTATTTGCGAGTTCTATTGGTTTAATATGCCTTACCTCTCCTCGTATGGGTTCACCTTTTATGGGTTGTGCTTTGAATTCACCATTACCCATATTGATGAGATATGTTCCAAAACAAGCATCATAACGACCCAATTGAACATTATTACCATAAAAGTTACCATACAACAGAGCATCTTCAAGTCCATCATTGTTTAAGTCAATAGTAACGCCAGTTTTATAGGGTGTAATTTGCGCCATTAAAGGTAAAGAATGGGTTTCAAACCTGGTTGGTGAAGACTTAAGGATAGCATTGTCAAAGAAATTAGCTGTAAATACTTGAGAAGATTGCAGCATTTTCTTACCGAACAAATCATTTAGGCTAGCCCTCGCGAAGTCTCGTGCATACAAGTATTCTTTTTTGATAAAGGGAAGCTGTTCTATAAGGTCTCTATAATTGGTGAATACAATTTCTTGATTGTCGACATAGTAGGTGAGTATCTGTTCTTTTTTACCGTTTCCATCAAAATCATTGTAATACATTCGGACGGGTTGCGTATTACTAGCTTTTAATCTGGAATTATGACCTAAATTACCACAAATAAAGCCGGTATCACCATCTTTATTTAGAGGTATAGGCAGGATGAAATTCCACCATCCCTTTTTATCAGATAATACTTTTTTCTCAAAGTGATTCTGCCTGTGCAGAAATCCAAAAACACCGTCCCATTCTGTACAAATAATCAAATCTTCAGTGCCATCATTGTCCACATCATACCAATAACTATTCTTTACCATACCGATTCTTCTCAGATCCTCATGCCATTCATCAGTAACATCGACATAATGGCCTTTACCATCGTTAATCAGCATAGCAGATTCTGGAATCTCACCGTAAGCCCATGGTATTGCTCTTGCCCCTAGGAAGAGGTCAGGATAACCGTCTTTATTAATATCCGAGGTGGATATTGTACTGACGGTTATATAATGATCCAACAGTGCCGATGTATCTCGGTAGAGGTTTCCGGAGCCGTCATTCAGATATATTCTTGACCTTTGAAATGGGGAATCATTGTAATATTCATTACCTCCACTACCTGTGATAAGGTCGTTCCAGCCATCACCATTGACATCGATAATTAATGCATCAACTTCTTCGTATATACTATCTGCAATGATGTCTGGTACACTTATGTGTTCAAATACTCCGGTTGAAGTCTGTAAGTATATAGAGGCCCTTTCTCTTTTTGAAGATCCAACAAAGATGTCGTCTAATCCATCACCATTGATATCACCTATTGCAATTGCAGGTCCTTCACTAGACGTACTGTGTGGAATGAGTCTTTCCCTGTTGAATTCAATAAATGGATTCTCTTTGTGATGATGTTCTAAACCGAGTTCTAAAGTGATATCTTTAACGGTTGCGAGTGGTCGCTTATCTTTGTTATAGGTCTCATAATCAAATTCTTCTAGATTTTTGCTATATTTAATAGTATTGACATGGCCATCAAAAAGGAGCCCACTTATATCTAGTATTTCACTAGTATTGTCTGGCCATATCAGTATCAAACTATCAATATCATTTACATTTCCAAGTCCTGCATACAAGGGCATCTCCATTGATGACTGAAAGCCTCTTACAGGTGATTTTTCATACAACAGCTTTTCACCATTGTTTTTATAGGCGATAAGTTTACTGCCTATAGCATTCTTATTACCATCTGGACCTTTTAGGTCTAATGCTATTGATACATTTTCTGGTGAATTATCACTTTGATTTTCATAGATAAAAGATGGGCCGTTTATATTATTGACAATTAAGTCAAGTTTACCATTATTATTGAGGTCTGCATAAGCTGCACCATTCGAATAGGTTATTTTATTATTGTCAATTAGAGGCTCTATGTCTTCAAATTGTAAATCCTTATGGTTTAAGAATAACTTATTGGGCAGTTTGATTTCAGGAATGCTGTTAACAAGATTAAGATCATTGACATCTAACTCAGTATTATTGATCTTCCAACGCATATCATCGTTTGAAACAAAGTTGATGTAGTCTATATCATTCATCCTCTTTGGAATTCCATTGGTGACGAAGATATCTTTCTGACCATCGTTATTAAAATCCAAAAACAATACAGCCCATGACCAATCAGTAGCAAAGACATTGGCAAATTGGGCTAATTCACTGAAAGTACCATTGCCATTATTAATTTGTAGACAGTTCTTAGCATATTGGTGATTGTAACCATAGCCCAATTTAAAATTAAAAGTACTTAACGCATCTTCGCCTTCAGATTGCTTGAGTATGACAGGATCGTAAGGCAACATATCTAATGTCATGATGTCGGGCAATCCATCATTATTAATGTCACCTACTTCTACTCCCATGCTAAATCTACTGGTATACTGTATGTGATCATTCAGAGATTCCTTAAAGCTTCCGTAGCCTTGATTTATGTATAAATAATCGTTTTCGTGAAAATCATTGCCTATATAAATATCAGTATGACCATTCATTGTAATATCTGACGCTACAATGCCTAAGCCATAGCCAATAGCATTGGAATAGATACCTGATTTTTCTGTAAACTCTTCAAAATAGCCACCTTGATTAATGAAAATCTTATCACCGGCTGTTGAGTGATAGGTATCCATAAATGTTTTTCTCTGACCAAATGTCCCATTAGCATGAACAGAATGATTCAGTTGAAACATATCAAGGTCGCCATCACCATCGATATCAAAAAAAACAGCTTGCGTACCAAATCCTACCAAATCAAGTCCATAGTCTTTAGACATCTCTTTATATACAGGTGTGCCATCATTATCAATACCTTGACAAACATATAATTTATTGTGACCTTTAAAGGTCTTGAAATCACCTACCTGACTGATATATATATCCAAAAGCCCATCTTGATTAATGTCAACAACAGAAACGCCGGTTGACCACTCTTCTTCATTGAATAGAATACCTACCTTATCAGTAACATCTTCAAATTGCATATTGCCTCTATTCAAGTACAACACATCAGGTACTTCATTGCCTACAAAATAGATATCAATTAATCCGTCATTATTAAAATCACCCAATCCGACACCAGCTCCGTTAAAATAATACATGTACTTAAAAATGTTCATGTCGGGTGTCATTTCCAGCGTATTATTAAAAGTGATTCCAGTTTCATTGGGCTCAAGAATTTTAAACATAGGATGTTTAGATGAACTATTCTGTTCACACGAGCTGCATAGCAAAACAAGTAGAACTGCTAAAAGCTGTAATGAGTGAATACTAACTCTTTTTAGTAAAATTCCAAATGTTTTTTTATTTGAAGGGGTGCGTTTCATTTTGTCGCTTTGGGCATCACCCTCGTCCTGTCGTCCTCGGGTCGCTACGCTCCGGGGCTCGCTGTTCGCTCGGTCCTTCGGACTCACTCGCATTCGCTCTTGACCCACTCCGCATCGCTGATG
>SLDF01000319.1 GCA_007125435.1 Saprospiraceae bacterium | reverse complement strand
GAAAGCCTTAAGTTCTCTTCAAGCATAAACAGCGAAGTGGACAAAGTCCACGCAGCGTAAACGTTTGAGAAAGCGAAGCGAATCTCAAACATTAAACAGCGAAGCGTAAACAACGGACAACCGACAACTGATTCTTGCGTGAGGGATAGCAGCGATATGAGTGGCTGACGAATGGCAAGCAGGAATATGTAGGTGGGGGTGACCGGAGGAAGCCACCAGATACATAATGACTGCCCATGAGACAGCCAGGAATACAAGCGAATAGCCCGACCCCGATCGTAAGTGAGGGGGCACGCCCAAAACTATCAAAAATAAACTTTCAGCTCATCGATGTAGTTCTGGAGGAAGTCATTCTTCTGTTTGAGCTTGTATTGCATGATATATCTGGGGTGAGCGAGTGGGACAATGCGTCTGAAGTAGGGCTCATCTTCATTGAATGTTTTGAAGAATTTGTAATTCTTACCCTGACCGAGAAGGTAGACGGTGTCGTATGAAGAGCTCAGCGTCTTGAGGAAGTTTAGGTTTTGTCTGATAAGGGGTATAGTCTTGCGTGTGAGTGCTTTGTCATCGTAAAAATTGTAATTGACCCAATTGCCTTTCTTGTTAAGCGTGAGAAAGCCTAGCGGGCACAGAGACCCTATCAAAAATTTGCTGTAAAAATGCTCCGGGCCACCCATAGCATCAATCAAATCGTATATAAAAACGGAAGAAGGTTCGTGGGTATGAGCATTAGATTGCTCGATGTGACAGATCTGCTCCAGTCGCTTGGTATCAGTGAATGGTATGCCTGTAGTGCCGGCACCATGTCTGCCCGGATTGATACCAAGTATGAGTACCCTGTCTTTAGAGTCACTGTAAAATTTTCGATAGAACACCTCATTGCATGCCCAAACTTCATCGCTCCCTTCTCCATGGAATGGATTAATGACATCAAGATGTCGTGGCAGCTTAGCCGGAAAGGTCAATTGTCTGTTGAAGTTTAATATTTGATCGGCTATACTGGTCATATTTTTTCAATATTTAGCAATAAGTTCTTAAATCTTACTCGATAATGAATTAAACCCGCTTTATACATTAACGATTTCTATTACGGCTTTAAATCGACGAAGGAGATTCACGAACACAAATAAAGAAATCAAAACAGCGTGAGTAAATGGCTTCAAAATAAGGCGCTTCGCTTGATTTCGCTCATTCACCATAGGGTTGACTATGATTCAATCGCGAAATCACTTATTTTTTCGCCATTTACTCATATTGCTTTTATATTTTTTATGGCAATCGTGAATCTCCTTCGTCGATTTTAACCCTCACTACGAAACCCTAATGCATAAAGCGGATTAAAACATTCAACTTTTCGCAAAGTGTTCCAAAAATAGTGCCATCGTTTGGGGATTTGGAAACCTACTATGACAAAGAAGTTAATGAAATTTGCTACAGAAGGGGATATGATTACCAAAGTGTTCGTGGCAAAGTTTTTGATAAGTAATGCTGTCATGTGTTAAACCCGAATTATGACCTTGATTGCTTTGAATGGTTTTGAACACAAAAAAATATAACCAGTTAAAGCAAATATGGATGGTCAAAACACAAATAATAAAATAATTAGAGGCACAAATTTGGTTCAGACAGAAATTAAACATAGATTTACATATTAAAATGTCAATAAATTAAAATATTTTATTATAAGAAGAACTAACAGCAAATAAACAACAACCTTAACAACAACCTTATTTATTAACCAAAGCAGCATTACCCATGAAGACCATTGTCTACAGTACACATGGATTTGATAAGCCGTATCTAGAGTCTAGTGCAGGGGGTAAACACCAACTCAGTTTTACCCGGCAGCCTCTCAACAGTTTATCCTCATCATTGGCAGAGGGCTACGAAGCCGCTATATTATTTTCGAATGACAGTGCTCCGTCAGCTATCATCGATAGGCTTTATCATTGCGGTATTAGATTTCTTATTTATAGATCTACGTGCACTGATCAAGTAGATATCGAGTATGCCAAAAATATTGGTATGAAGGTAGCTTGCATCCAGGATTACGCCAGTCGATCTGTCGCAGAACATGCCATCACACTTTTATTGTCTCTAAATAGAAAAATTCAACTGGGCCAAAAATTAATGGCAAAAGATGATTTCAGATTGGACCGACTGGTTGGATTTGAAATGTTCAATAAAACAGTTGGTATAATGGGTACCGGAAAAATAGGTAGTCATATTGCTAGAATTTTGCAGGGCTTTGGATGCGAAATACTAGGGTGTGACCCAGAACCCAATCAGAAATTGGTTAAAGAATTAGGTATAAAGTATGTACGTGAAGAAGAGCTTTTGAAGAAGAGTGATGTCGTCATACTGTCTTGTCCCCTTACTTCAACAAATCACTATGCTATCGACCGCCGTGCTATGGAAATGATGAAGTCCTCAGCATTATTAATAAATGTCGGTAGAGGGGGGTTGATCCATACCTTGGATTTGATAGAGACATTACAGGAAGGGAAAATAGGTGGAGCCGCTCTTGATGTTTATGAAAATGAAGGTCGTATATTTTTTAATTATCGCGGTCATATTCCTGTGCAAGACGCTGTATTTAACACTTTACGAAAATTGCCAAATGTGCTTATAACAGGGCATCAGGGTTTTCTGACTAAAGAATCACTAAAGTCTATGGCAGTCAAGACGATTAGACAACTGGACAATTGGGCTATTATGAAACAAAGAGGTATCATATCTTCATCAGGGACATTTATACCTTAGGTGCAGATACAATTAAAGCCTACTCACTTTGATTTGAAATAACACACATGGTTTTTTTTTAAATATTACTGAACAAATTTAACGTGTCCGTCAGTGAATATTTAATGTACTAACAATTTTTCTACAAGCTTTATTGACTCATGTTATAAAAAAATTGTCTCTTTGTCGGTTCAACAACTGATGATACCATGCGTATATTGGTAACCGGAGCAGCCGGCTTCATAGGATATCACTTATGTAGGGCCTTACTTCAAGACGACCATGAGATAGTAGGCATTGATAATTTATCACCTTATTATGATGTGTCTCTTAAAGAGGCAAGGCTCAAACAATTAGACAAACTTCAAAGAGATAAGTCTGTATGCAAAGGTCACCTTACATTTATCAGTGGCTCCATATCTGATCACGTATTTATTAACCAATTGCTGGCAGGTCAATCTTTTGACATCATCGTCAATCTGGCTGCACAGGCAGGAGTAAGAGCTTCAGAAAAACATGTGCAATCCTATGTAGAAAGCAATTTAATAGGGTTTGTAAATTTACTTGAGGCCTGTAGACATCATCCACCTAAGCATTTCCTTTTCGCTTCATCCAGCTCTGTATATGGCAATAGTAATAAAGAAGCATTTGGCATAGACGACCCCACGGATATGCCGGTTAGCCTATATGCGGCCAGTAAAAAGTCGAACGAGGTCATCGCATATTCTTATGCACATTTGTTTAGAATACCTTGTACAGGGATGCGGTTCTTTACAGTGTATGGTCCATGGGGAAGGCCTGATATGGCGTACTATAAATTTACTAAAGCTATTATCAATCAGCAGCCCATAGATGTCTATAATCATGGGCAGTCGCTTAGAGATTTTACCTATATAGATGATGCCGTTGCAGCTGTAAAAAGGCTGATGAATAAACCTCCTGATGTTGATGAAAAGGAACCACCCTATAGAATTACAAACATTGGCAATAGTCAACCTGTAAGGTTGATGGATTTTATTGCAGCCTTAGAAGACCTGCTCAAGATCAAGGCAGATAAAATATTTCTACCACCACAGCCGGGAGATGTTATATCCACATGTGCTGATACCACTGCGTTAGAAAAGTTGATCGGGTATAAACCGGATACAGACATTAAGCAAGGTCTGGAGCAATTTGTTTCCTGGTATCGACAGTACGTATGATGTGTATTATGGCAGATCGCCGAATACATACAATTATGCTTTGACAATAATGTAACTGATAACTGGGATTAACTCGCTTTATGCATTAGCGAATTCTATTACGGATTTAAACGGCTTCGTCGATTTAAACCCTCACTACGAAACCCTAATGCATAAAGCGGGTTAAAAAATCATTCGGCTTTTTCTAAGTCTGATGGAATTCTTTTATTTTTGGCAACGTTAAATCAACCAAATGGAAGCATACGCAACTGCACTGACTTATGCCATTCCGGCATTTATGATACTCATATTGATCGAAGAAATATTTGGTCGCTATAAAGGTGTGTATGTCAATAGAGATATGGATACGGTATCCAGCCTCAGCTCAGGCATGACTAATGTCATGAAGTCTGTATTAGGGCTTAGCATTATTATCATTTCTTACGATTGGATGGTAGGGCATCTTGCCTTATTTTCTATTGATAATACCATATTGGTATACGTTCTATGCTTTATTGGGCTGGATTTTGTGGGCTACTGGTCTCATAGATTTGATCATATTATTAACGTATTTTGGAATCGCCACATCATACACCACAGTAGTGAGGAGTTTAACCTGGCGTGCGCTCTTCGCCAATCCATCTCAGCAGTTGTTAGCATTTACTTCTTTCTTTATATTCCTATGGCGCTCATAGGTATTCCTACGGAAGTGGTTGCTTTGATGGCACCTCTGCACCTTTTCGCACAGTTTTGGTACCATACCCGGCTTATTGATAAGATGGGTATTTTAGAGCACGTATTAGTCACACCTTCACATCACAGAGTCCACCATGCTATCAATAAAGAGTATTTGGACAAAAACTTCAGTCAGATATTTATTGTATGGGATAAGTGGTTTGGCACTTTTCAAGAAGAGTTACCTGAAAAGCCACCTGTATATGGCATTAAAAAGCAAGCGAAAACCTGGAATCCATTCATCATCAATTATATGCATCTGTGGCAAATCATTGTAGATGCCTGGCACACAAAATCATGGTGGGACAAAATTCGCATTTGGTTTATGCCTACCGGATGGAGGCCCGAAGATGTGTCACAGAAGTATCCCATCGAATACATAGATGATGCCTATACTCAGATCAAATATGATAGCCGACCGGGCCCATTATTAAGGGTATGGACGTGGGTTCAGTTAGTTGTACACTTCGTTTTACTGTATTATGTGCTTTATAATATTGCCCAGTTTACATTTCTGGATGTATTGCTGTATTGTGGCTGGCTTGCTATTTCTATATTTGCATACACATCGTTAATGGACAAATCGCCTATAGCTCTGCCATTTGAGATGTTAAAGCTTATTACCGGAATAGCGTTGATGTACTATACCTCTGGTTGGTTTAATGCACAGGAGTATTTTGTTTATGCACCGCATATCATAGCGACATACATCGCTTTTTCCGCCGGTATATCTTTGGTCATATTACAGAAAAAAGGTCAGGGACTTAAGGCAACTTTGAGCCCTTTAAGGTGAGAAGCTTACGCAATGCCTACTAAGTACAAAACATAAGGTGAAGCAATAACAGTCGTTAAATTCAAGACTCCACTTGTACCTGCTGCGGAATCATGAATTATAATTAACATGCAGCAAATTTAAAGAACTTTGCAGTTCAGCGACTGAAAACGTCTTTAAAGATAGTCTAAAGTGAGTGCATCTTTTTACTGTAATCTCTAACCCTAATCAAAAGTAATAGGTTACTGCTTCACCAATCTGCGATTCACGACATGATGTCCTACTCTCATCTGAAGGATATAAGTGCCTTTTACAAGATGTTCTCCACTTAGTAAAAAGTCGTGATGACCTGCTCCATAAACCTGATTACCACTCCTGTAAACCACGCGCCCATTCATATCAACAAGGGTAAAGCTGACATTGCTGTCATTTAGCACTTCAAAAGAAATTACCGTTTGTTCCTCAAAGGGGTTTGGCGATGAAGACAATGTTGTATTGATCTGGTTCTCGGACTGCACGGATGTCGGCATAGCCTCTATTGGCAATGTGAATATCCATGAAGCTTGGGTAAATGATCCGGGAACTACTAACTCAAGCATCAGCTCTACAGACATAGAAGTATCCTCAGGGTTTACAGCATTCACGAGAAACTCCGAGGTCTGTCCGCTGACAAAATCTCCGGGTAAGAGTTCTCCAAACGGCTGTTCATCTATCAATACATCTACATATTCACTACTAGAGCTCAACCGCCAGTATGCACCATCGAACGCCGTTCTTCCATAGTTGTGTACCTGATTAAAAGTAAATGAAATACGATTGACTTCAGTCGCCAATAGTGTGGTCTGATCCACTTCAGGCATTTGATCCGGGTCTACCACCAGTTCAGGGCCTGCATATCTTGAAAGTAATTGATTAGCCAGCAAATTGTCTTCACAAAGCGAGATGATTCTCGATGGCGCCGGCCAAAATCCATCATTAAAGCTTCCCACTTCCGGCGTAAAAGATATGATTGGTGCCCTGCCATTTTCATTGCCCTCCTCAGGTCCATAAAACCAATCGTCAGCGACACCCCTTACTTTGTAGCCTACGGTCTGTAAGGCTGTACCGAGTAAATAGCCATTTTCTTTTGTCATATCACGACCGTAGTTTAAAAATACTACACTATCCTTTGGAAGCTCCTCAGTCACGCCATAGGGATAGATCAAGAGGTCACTAAATGAGTGGTAGTTAAATGCCGTCTTAAAGTCAAAGGCCTCTACAAATGCCTTGAGTGCCTGTGTCTCCGGCTCACTAAATGGCGCTTCACCCCGGTATATCTGACTACCGGGATTGGTGCTCGACCCACCACTTATATGGTCCCAAAACTCCTGTGGGCCAAAGTTTCGATTTAGATCTACGCCTTGCCAGTTATCTCCGACAGGGCGCCTATTTTTTCTCTGTAGTCCTCCGCCATCTGGCGCTATAGTCCTGTTGTATTCATAGCCATCTGGATTAAGTACCGGGATAAAAGCCAGGTGACGATTGTCCAAGATAAATGTAGCTTCCTCGTCAACACCATAGTTCTCAAGCAGCCACCACATGTAATACACAACGGCCATCATACAACTCGGCTCTCTGGCATGGATTAGTGAATTGTACATCGCCATAGGCTTTATCGAATCCATCTCTGTACCCATCATCACCGCCCATATTTCTCTACCCTCATAAGACTGACCTATGCTGAATCGCTCTGTGATCAAGTCAGGATACCTCGATGCCATACTGTCCAGATCTGACAGTACTTCATCGAGAGTCTTTTGACCTCCCATCGACCCTAGAGAAAATTGACTTACACCGCCAGATTTGAAAGTACTGATATCCAGCTCCGCCATTTCTTTTGATATGCGATTTTGATAATAGCTCTCCATGTCTTCTATCAATATCTCGATCGATCCTGCATAGTCTGCAAGCCAACTCAGCTCCTGCCCGGACAGCTCAGTGATAAGCGTATGCCGATCTGTCCTGAATGCATGACACAGTTCCACCCCGGCCTCAGTAAGATTACTGATGTCTAGTGCTTTCAGATCGATCTCGACTCTGTAGTGCAGATCGTCTTGATAAACACTCTGCGCCATAGCACCGTAGGACAATACAATCACGAAGAGTATAAAAAGTAAGTTCCTCATATTAATCCCGAATTATACATTAGAAAATCCCTGCCCGCCACCTGTCGATGGTAGCAGGCGGGTATTACGGCTTCGAATAGCTTCAGAATAAGCCGCTTTGCTTGATTTGTCAGTAAAGTTAGCTCTTTTTTGTCAGTTTTACGAACTCTTAAAATTCGGGTTAGATTTTATTATAGACAAAACAATTAAACTTCCATAGACTGCCACTCAGATCCAGAATATCTCCGAGTCATATTGTCCGACTATTATTTCCTGATAAATATCAATTCTCCTTTTTTAGACAGCTTGATGAGAGCAGATGGCTCATTGAGTTCTTTGTCATCCTGCCTGTATTTCACGATGTAATCCGCCTGAGATATTATATCCGATGATATCTGACCAAAGTTGCTTGGAAACGGTTCCCCGCTCATATTGGCAGATGTTGACACGATCGGCCTACCTAGCTCTTCAATCATCTGGCGGCAAAATTCATCTTTTACCAATCGAATGGCCACACTCCCATCAGCCTGTATCAGATTCTCCGGCAAATTGGCAGCCTTCTCATATACCACAGTAAGAGGACGTTCGTGATACACCAGTAGCGTCTCTATTTTAGGGTGCATGGTAGCCACATAGGACTTGATCATATCTATCGAGCTCGCAATGATTATCAGTGGATTATTCTTCGGCCTTTTCTTGATCTCATATACTTTATCAATCGCCTCTTCATTCAGTGCATCGCACCCCAGCCCCCATATCGTATCAGTGGGATAAAGGATTACACCACCTTCATCCAGTGTATTTATGATGGTATCCAGATCATCTTTTTCGAACATACGTTACTCTATTTTATGCAAAAATAAGATTCCTTAGACATTTACTTCTATAATTTAAAGCTTAGTCCTTATTTACAACCCCACTCTATACCATTGAGTTTACGTTTCAATGCGATTGACTTATCACGCGTAGCTTATTGCAATGATAGAGGTTTGAGTGTAGCTTTGATTTGGGCGTGCCCCCCTTGCTGTCGCGCGGGGTCGGGCTATTCGCTTGTATTCCTGGCTGTCTCATGGGCAGTCATTATGTATCTGGTGGCTTCCTCCGGTCGCCCCCACCTACATATTCCTGCTATCCATTCGTCAGCCACTCATATCGCTGCTATCCCTCACGCGGGAGAGAGCTT
>SLDF01000423.1 GCA_007125435.1 Saprospiraceae bacterium | reverse complement strand
TCTTTTTCCTTTTTCCTTGGCTCTTTTAAAATGTTCCTTTTATCTTTTTCCTTTTGTCTTTTATCTTCCAAAGCGACCTTCGACTTTGGGACTTTCGACCTTAGACTTTTAGACCAAAAAGACACCTTAGAATATCTTCTTCGATACAAAAAATATATCAAATAATTAATGGCTACACCTAAGCCCCTGAGCTTCTATGCTCCTGAGCTCCTATGCTCCTTCAAACCTTCAGACTTTTGACTTTCGACCTTAGACTTTTCGACATTTGACTCTTTTTTTCTCTTCTTTTTCCTTGGCTCTTTTTCCTTTTTCCTTGGCTCTTTTAAAATGTTCCTTTTATCTTTTTCCTTTTGTCTTTTATCTTCCAAAGCGACCTTTGACTTTCAGACTTTTGACCTTTGACCTTTCGTTATCTTATCTCATCCCCCCTGGCTATTTCATATCGTACTTTTTTCTTCAACTGCCTTCGACTATGACTACTATTTCGCCTTTTACTTTAGATGAGGCATATTTTGTTTTAAGGTCAGAGAGGGAGGCAGTGTCGATAGACTCATAGACTTTTGAGATCTCTCTTGCTACGCAGGCATAGCGGTCTGCTCCACAATGGGTGATGAGTTGATCCAGTGTCTTGACTAGTCGATGTGGAGATTCGAAAAGGATGAAGGTGTAAGGGAGTGTTGACAGATACTGAAGTCTGGTTTGTCTACCTTTTTTGTGCGGCAGAAACCCCTCAAAGAAAAATTTATCACTAGGCAAGCCGCTTGCTACAAGTGCCGGCACGAATGATGTGGCCCCGGGTAGGCATGTCAGTGGCACCTCAGCTTCTACGCATGCTCGTACCAAATAAAAACCCGGATCAGAAATACCAGGCGTACCCGCATCCGTAATTAATGCCATAGAAGAGCCGGCACTGAGGGTATCAACGATCTGCTGAGTGACTTTATGTTCATTGAATGCATGATAAGCCTTCAGTGGTGTATCTATGTCATAGTATTTTAGAAGTTTTGAGGAGGTACGTGTATCTTCTGCCAGGATGAGATCAACCTCCTTTAATATGCGCAGACCTCTCAGTGTCATGTCTTCCAGGTTGCCAACGGGAGTGGGTACGATGTATAGCATAAGGTAATTGTTGTTTTACTATCTGACTTATCGCTTTGTCGTTTCTGCAAATGGGAGCAAAGAAAGCAAAATGTACAAGATTATAATGACACTGAGTCCCAAAGGCCCCATGATTAATAATAAAGGCACCAACAATACCATCAGTATATATTGTCGCTCGTGACCTTTCCATTTACCAATTTTCAACTTAAACATATGAATATTACAGTTGAGCAAGTAAGAAAATACAGCAATAGTGCCTATCAACAAAAATGGATTGAATAATATATGGCCGATACCAAAAGTATCAAGATGAATGCCAAGATAAAGTCCCAGAAAAAAAATGGTGTTACCTGGCGTAGCCAGTCCTATAAAACCCTCTACCTGCCTCGTGTCAATATTAAACCTTGCAAGCCTGTATGCTGATGACAATGTGATCACAAAGCCAAGTAGGCTTACAGGTACGATCCATGAGCTCTGGATGGAGAGCTCTGACAGTCCGGCTTGCAGTGTACTGAACATCATAAATCCAGGAACAGCACCAAAACTTACCACGTCTGCTAATGAATCCAATTCTTTACCCAGATTACCGGCCTGATCTAATACCCGAGCAGCCCAACCATCAAAAAAATCAGCCACTGCAGAGACCAGTAAACAATACAACACTGCCATAGGAAAGCCTGTCATGACAAAGTGTATAGCCAGACAACCCATGAGTAAATTTAATAAGGTAAGCCCATTAGGTATAAAAGATTTCATATGCATACGACCGGGTAGTGAAACAATAAAGGTATTGATAATTATAGAATTCTATACCTTTGTATGGATTTTACAAGGATTCGCACAAATCGGGACAGTGACTTCCCTTATCAAACTTTGAATAAAATAAACGTGTTGTGAATCTACAATGTATGCCTGTAAAGGATAAATACTAAGAAATGAAAAGATTTTTAAGGTGGTGTATTCCCTTGTGCATGCTCTCAGCAGGATGTCAAGATACCATTGAAGACCCTTATGACTTTTATTTTAACACCCCAAATCTAGGTGAAAAAGCGAAAAACATCGAAATCCTTTACAGTGATTCTACTTTCGTACAGGTACGCATAAGAGGGCCGGTCATGGAGCGAATCAATGAAGCCGGGCAGGCTAAAGAAATTTTTCCTGAAGGCGTCGAGATTGAGTTTTTAGATCGGTATGGGTCCATTACGAGTTGGTTAACTGCTGACTCCGCAGTGCGAAAATCCGGTGATAAAATTGTGACATTGAGAGACAATGTCTTGATGCGTAATACAGAGAACGAAGAGCTGCGCACCTCAGAGCTTATCTGGAATGAACGAGACGGTAATATTCACACGACAAAGTACGTAGAAATCACACGTTCAGGAGAAATCATTCAAGGATTTGGACTACAGACCAACGAGGATATGAGCGAATATGAAATCAATGCAGTTACTGGAAGGTTCAAATCTAATGAGATAGATAAAGATTTTCAGTAACTTTGCTTTACAATCATTACCAAATATGGAATTGATAATTGGCATCATTGCTGCTCTTGGTCTTTCTGCACTTTTTTCAGGTTCGGAGATAGCCTTTTTGTCTGCCAGCAAGCTTCGTGTAGAACTTGACAAAAACGAAGGCTCAAAAAGAGGAGGCATCGTAGCTACTTTTTATGAAAATTCCAAAGAGTTTCTGGGCACGATGTTAGTTGGTAATAACATCATGCTGGTTATTTTTACTTACCTGTTTTCAAAGCAATTGACACCCCTGATCAGTCAGATGAATGAGCACGCTACTTTTGTTTTGGTGATTAATACCATTATAATTACCATTGTAGTCTTAATATTCGGGGAGTTTTTACCAAAGACGTTTTTTGGTATGTATGCTAATGAATCACTGCGATTGCTGGCCTACCCCTTATTGATCACAAAGAAAATATTATACATACCGGTGAGAATTGTGTCCGGCATATCTACTTTTATACTCAATAAAGTTTTCAGGTCGAACCTCGAGGAATCTGAGCGGCTTTTTACCAAAATAGATCTTGAAAATTTTATCAAAGGCAGTAGCGCCAGATACGAGGATGAGATTGACAAAGAGCTTTTTGAAAACGCACTCAATTTCAACAAAGTTAAGGTAAAAGAATGCATGGTGCCCAGGCAAGAAGTCATCGCCATAGAAGTCGGTGAAGAAGTGTCTGAAATGGAACATTTATTTAAAGAAAATGGAGTGTCCAGACTTGTTGTCTTCGAAGAAGATATCGACAATGTTTTGGGCTATGTTCATCATCAATCTCTGCTGGACAACCCTCATAATATCCGTGAAGCTATGATGCCCATACCTATCGTACCCGAGGTCATGAATATCTATGATGTACTGAATAGATTCATCAGAGATCACAACAGTCTAGCCTGTGTAGTCGACGAATTTGGGGGAACAGCTGGAATCATTACCATGGAAGATATTCTGGAAGAGCTTTTCGGTGAGATAGAAGACGAACACGACACAGAGGAATATATAGAAATAGAAGTTTCCCCAAATGAATACATTTTTTCAGGTCGACTTGAATTGAGTTATCTCAATGAAAAATACGATTTATTGGAGTTGCCAGAAGGAGAGTATTCGACTCTATCAGGATATATTGTTATGACAACAGAGACCATCCCTGAGCAAGGAAGCGAAATCATACTGGGGCAATACAAGTTTATTGTCGAATCTGTCAGTGACACTAAGCTCGAAACCGTAAGGATTATTAAATTAGACGATACAGAATCTAAATCATAAACGATGGCAAGAAGAATAAGACCAACAGGTTGTACAAAGTTTTTAGTAGTGATGATCATATTAGTGCCATTGGCTTTTATCATTGCATCTCTTTATAATGGTAAAAACCCTGTCAATGCTTTTCAAGAGCTCCTTGGAGGTGAGATAACAGTGGTAGAAGACGGGTTAAAAGGCGAGGCAAAGGAAGAGGAGGCAGAAAAAGAAGTTGCCATAGAAGAAGATGTGATCAGCGCACCTGAGGAGGCAAATAAAACAGAAACCGCTCAAGCTGAAAACAAATCAAAGCAAAAGGCCATTGGTCAATTAGAAGATAAAATAGATGATCTGGAAAAACGATTACAAAAGCTTGAAAAGCAATTACAGAATCAAGAAGAAGAATATTAATTAAAACAGATATAGAAGCAAACATTATGATTAAAATATTAGCCAATGACGGCATTCATCCCGACGGTCTCTTATTACTAGGTGAAGCCGAGGTGGAAGTAGATACGGGTAAATACCCTCAAGAAGATCTTGCAAAAGTCCTAAAAGGATTTGATGGTGTGGTAGTACGCAGTGCTACTAAGATCAGAAAAGAATTAATAGACCAGGTACCCAACCTCAAGGTCATAGGTCGTGCCGGGGTAGGACTGGACAATATAGATGTAGATTATGCCAGATCAAAAGGCATATACGTATTCAATACGCCTGGAGCTTCCAGCAGGTCTGTAGCAGAGTTGGCTCTTGGCCATATCATTACCCTGTCTAGAAACTTACATAAGACCAACAGGGATATGCCGACCAAAGGTGCTGGAGAATTCTCCAGTCTTAAAAAAAGTCATAAAAACGGCAGCCTTTTACAAGGCAAAAAATTGGGTATTGTTGGTTTTGGGCGCATTGGAAACGAATTGGCTAAAATAGGTATCGGACTTGGCATGCAGATATACGCCTCTGATCTTATGGTAGACGAAGGTCTTATCAATTTTGAGATTTACGATAGCGGAGATGTCTTTCTAGGTATTAAAATCCATACTGTACCATTAGAGAAGGTATTTGAAAAGTGTGACTACATTTCATTTCATATTCCAGGCTCTGGTCGCAAGCCAGTAATCGGCGAGAAAGAGTTTGCTAAAATGAAAGATGGCGTAGCTATCATCAACACTGCTCGTGGCGGTATCATAGATGAAGATGCACTGTTGGCAGCACTTGAAAGTGGCAAGGTCTCCGGTGTAGGTCTCGATGTATTTGAGAATGAACCAAGGCCAAGAGAAGATCTACTTAAGCACCCTAACGTGTCACTTTCACCGCATATTGGTGCTGAAACAATGCAAGCTCAGTCTAATATTGGTATGGAGATAGCTGAGAAAATAATAGATCACTTCGGATTAAATAAATAATAGGCTTATGCTGGTTGCAGGATTTCGACAAATTGTACTTTTCACTATTTTTTCAACCATCCTGGCCTTTGGGGCGCTGTATGGACAAAGTGAGAGGCAATTTGTCGAATCTTGGTCCGGCGAAAAGAATAACAGTATTTACACCCTTTCCTACTCAGGACAAGAAATAACAAAAGGCCGGATGGTCAAGGGGGTCAGGCATGGTGAATGGCTATTCAAATACACTAATGGCAAGACCAGAGCAGAAGGTGCTTTTAATCGAGGAAGATTTTTCGGAGAGTGGACGTTTTATGACAAGTCTGGCGAAGTTTCGCATACCTACAATATTGACGAAAGTGACCTTGATGTGCAGATTTTTTCTGATGTCGTTTCAGAAAGTGACTTCTATTTATTTGACGAGCCTTTTACTGACGTACTTGATGTAGATCCATTTCCGCTCATTGATGTGCCCTTCCATCATTTGTATACACTACAAAAGCCGGAATCTATGAAAGGGCAAAGAAACATCAGCCTCAGCATAGAGGTAAACTGCACGGTGCAATTGGATGGATCACTCAGCGATTGTATATTTATGGAGCCGATTAAGGATGCTGTTGAGGAAGATATATTAAGTATGATCGACCAATCTCCTGTTATATGGTTTCCGGGTGTATACAAAGGACTCCCGGTCATTGCTAAGACTAGAATTATGAAGTTTAAGGTTCAGTTTCAGTGATATTTTGATGGATTTCTGATTTTCTTTTTCTCATATATTTGATGTGCATCTGGACAATGATACAGATGGATATGAAGAAGAAAGGACCCACCTTATCTGTCTCAATAAGGTCGTTCATTGTCTGTAATACCATAATGATAAATAAACAAGTAGATGCTGCAAAGATCAAAAAGCGATCTTTCTTTTCATCGCACATATGTAATACTTTTTCTGCGTACACGAATACGATTACAACCAGGGCGATGAAGAAGACAAGACCCGGAATGCCCTGCTCTACTGCCGTCATCAAAAAGTAATTATGCATGCCCGACTGCTCCGGATTATCACTTACGTAGGTCCTGAATTTATTAATCGTATAAGACTTATATGACGAGTAAAAATTTGATGGGCCAAATCCTAACAAAGGCTTTTCGGCCAACATATGAAAGCCGGCTACCCAGCGATATACTCTCTCCATCGTTGAGATATCCTCAAGCTTAACCGTCGCATCAATGAGATTATCAAAGTCCGTATGCGTAATTGTCTTTTCGTATTGAGGGGCAAATATGAGATACCTGTTTTCTGTAACTATCGTACCAACAAAAATAACAGCTCCGGTCAATGCTATAATGATAGTAGGCTTGATCAGGCGCCATTGCAAAATAAATGCAAATCCAATGGCCAATACCATAGCACCAATGGCCGCTCTGGTAAATGATAGATATACACCAGCAGGTATTAGTATCAGTAAAAAACTCAGCCAAACAGACGCAAAACTGCCTTTTCTGCTAATCCGCCAAAGCCAGACGACGAAAGGAAATGATACGGCTAATATAGAACCATAAGTAACGTGGTTTCTAAAAAATGGCCCCATGACATAATTGACACCCGCAAAAGAAAAATCTTGTTCAATCCAATGTCGCACCGTGACGATCAACACGACTATTCCCAGACTTATAAAAAAAGCATGAAAGATGATCTTATAATTAACAGTGGACTTAAACACAAAGAATGGCAAGGCAAAAAATACAATAATGTACCAGGATTTAGACAGAAAGAACTTAATGCCATAGAGTGGAATCTCAGCATTAATCGCCGCTATGAATATCCAAAGAAAATGAATCAGCAGCAGTAAGCTCACGGGGTGATAAAACCATGTCAAATCCAATTGAAACAGATGGTGAGCAAACCACAATAAGGCAATCAGATATATGCTGAGCATCAGCACTTCGTCCGGAAAGTCAAGATTGACGCCTCCGGGAAGATCCATCTCTGTAGAAAGTGGAATGAGAAAAAACAGCAAGGCATACAGCCATCTCAAATCAAAAAAGCTGAGCGCTGCCACAGCCATGACAGGTATAATGAGAAAAGGATAAAAGTTTTCAAAAATAACGCTTGACACAGAAAGTACAAGCAGTGCCATAATAGCAAACACTGCCGGATTGATCCTGCTAGTATCGAAAAAACCTATGGATTTTTGATCATGCGGTCCGGTCATCAGTAATGGATTTCCAGTCAAATGTCTGAAATGAATGCTGGATAAGAACAAATACTACAGACATGAAAAGACTGATCAAAAATGCTGTGATCACATATAATGACCTTTTGGGTCTGCTTTTGATCAAAGGCACTTGTGCAGATTCTATAAGGTGGATGAATGATAACTCTGCATCTATCAATGAGTTGATCTTCTTGAGCCTCTCCATGTCTTTGGCAATATTAATGCGTGCGGCATAAAAGCGGCCTTCTAATTCCTCTACCTTCATCCGACCCATATTAAAGCTTGATACTCTCCCCTGCCCCAGACTGTCACTTTCTGTAAGCTGCTTCAGAGCAGTCTCCAAACCTTTGACATTTGCTCTGATAAATTCAATGGTATCTCGCTTCACACTGGTACCTTTCAGGGCGTCAAGCTTGGCGCTTTCGCGGGTGAGGCTGGCCTCGGTCTCGGTGATCATGGTGGCCAGCATCTCAGATTGAAGCTGGTGGTCAATGATATTGTATTTGGCCCTGAGGTCATTGATGGTATCCACTATACTTCTAAGCGTATTTCTATTTGACTCCAGACTCCTGGACAGTGTACGAGATTGATTGATCTGCTTACGGCGGATAATCTCTATCAATAGCTGATCTAACTTCTCTCTAGCAGCATTGGCAACAAGTGCAGCAAACTCTGCATCTTTGTCCTCAAAAGATAGCTCTATCGCATCAAATTTAGTCTTGGTCACCTTGTAGTAATCGTCAACCTTTTCATACAATCGCTCTCGGGCTCTCGGCTTATCTGATGTAATCTTATATCGCTCTCGCAAATCGAAAGAGTCAATCAAAAACCGGTACATCTGCCTTGACTGAGCGACCGTAAAAAGGCGGTCTATATCCTCTCCTGTACCATAAAACTCCATATCCCGATTGGATTCACCAAAGAGAAACTCTGGCTTAGCAATGTCTGTACTGGCAGCGTAAAAAGTCGTCTTGGACTCATAGTAATTGGGAAACAACAATGACACTATAGCCGTAACTATGGTCACGATAAGAACAGAAGTCATTATAAACTTCCGTCTTTTGTAGACCCGCTTGAGGATGTCTCTAATATTGACAGCTTTATCCATTTTTCGTATTTATGGCGCAAAGATAAATATTTTGACGGGTTTGACATTCAGTATATAAAAGTGAAAACAGATTTGATAATGGGCTGCAAGATGTTGGCAGTTATTTGATATATTTTTTGTATCGAAGAAGATATTCTGAGGTGTCTTTTTGGTCTAAAAGTCTAAGGTCGAAGGTCACTTTAGAAGATAAAAGACAAAAGGAAAAAGATAAAAGTATCAAGAATGC